>DASSEA010000250.1:0-13215 GCA_035696805.1 Casimicrobiaceae bacterium | reverse complement strand
GGTCCGGTTTCGTTGAGCCTCCGTATCGTCGCGAGCGTGTTGAACAAGAAGTGCGGGTCGATCTGGTGACGCAGCGATTGAAGCTCGGTCTGCACGCGCAGTGCTTCGATCATCGAGCGCTGCAATTCGCTCGCACGCGCGGCGGCATAGGCATTGTTGCTTCGCGCCCACAGGTAATACATGCCCGAGATGCACAACGCCAGCAGTGTCCATTGGATGACGCTACCCAACACCGCTGACTCGTCGCGGCGAACGCCCGGCGATCCTGAGAACAGCAGCGCAATCTCACCCACGGCTGCACCGCTCACGATTGCGGCGGCGATCAACAACGCGCGGGTCGAAAGCCGTCGGGCACGTAAGCGCGTCACCTCCGCCAACGCAAGCGCAATGCAGAGCGCCATCAACACACGGTCGAATACGACCTCGAGCCAACCGAGAAGTACCTCGTCGACGGGCCAATGCGCCCAGACGAAGGGCTGGAAGAGATATTGCGTGGACATGGCGACTGCAACCGCGACTGACCAACGCGCGGCAGTCGGAACGGATAACCGCCATCCACGCGAAGGCGGTTCCGCCTTCGCGAACGCTTCGATGGTCACTGCGTCCGGCGATGTTGGCGCGAAGGGCGACACGAATCTCGCCGTCGCAGCGATGGCCACTTGCTGCGACGGGGAACGATCGTAATCCCCGGCCCGTGCGTCCGTCGAGTGGCGCACCCTGGATCCGTGGTCGGAAGGCCGTTCGACGTTCGTTGTTCATCGGTACGCGTGGTCCCCGGAGCGGAACGTACCCGCCCTGCCGCTTGTTGACGAGTCCGAATCCGTGGACGCGTGCCGGCGTCGATGAACACGGTAATTTTCCCGTTGAATGCGTTAATGAAGATGAAGCGTCGATGCCGCGCGGTATCATCCGCGCGTGGCCGTCATCTCGGCCTCTCGCGCAATGTCCGCGACTGTCCGCCTCCCGCTTTTCAATCTCGATCCCGATTCGCAGCGCGCCTGGCTGACCGAGCGCCTCGCGCGCCCTGCCCCGCCGTCCGCGCAAGGGTTGAGCGACGGTTTCCGCCTGCCCGGCCGCGAAGGCACCCCGGTTCCTGCCGCCGTGCTCGTGCCTCTCGTCAATCGACCGCAGGGCCTGCAGTTGCTCCTGACGCAGCGCAGTGCCAACTTGCCCGACCACCCCGGACAGATCAGCTTTCCCGGCGGCAGGCTCGATCCGGGTGACGTCGATCACGCGGCGGCGGCCTTGCGCGAGACTGCCGAGGAAATCGGCTTGCCCCCCGCGAAGGTCGATGTGCTGGGCCGGTTGTCCCCGTACGACACCGTGACCGGCTATCGCGTGCTTCCCGTCGTCGGGTGGATCGAGCCGCCGTTCGACGTCACACCCGACCCCGTGGAGGTCGCGGACGTGTTCGAAGTGCCCCTCGACTTCATCCTCGACCGCGCGAATCACCAGCGCCATTACCGGATGCTCGGTACGATGCGCCGCGACTATTGGGCTATTCCATGGCTGCACCGGTACATCTGGGGCGCGACGGCCGCGATGCTGCTGATCCTCGACCGCACGCTTCGCGACGACTGACCCCGCCGCGCTGCCCTTCCGAAGCACGAACCCGACGATGCTCACGACCCTTTCTCCTCGCACGCTAAGCCTTCGCGGGCTGTCGGCGCATGGCTTTCATCGCGTCGTCTATTACGAATGGGGCGAGCACGAAAATCCGAACGTCGTCGTCTGCGTGCACGGCATCGGCCGCAACGGCCGCGATTTCGACGTGCTCAGCGAAGCGCTGGCGGACACGCATCGAGTGCTCGCGCCCGACATGCCCGGCCGCGGTGCAAGCGAATGGTTGCGTGAGCCCATGGATTACGTCGCGCCGACGTATCTCGCGACGCTGACGGCGCTGATCGCCGCGAGCGGTGCGCCCGACGTCGCGTGGGTGGGCACGTCGATGGGGGCATTGCTCGGCATCATGGCGGCTGCGCTGCCGGGCACCCCGGTGTCGCGCCTGGTCGTCAACGACGCCGGCCCCGTGATCGAGCCCGCCGCGCTCGCGCGGATTGGTCAGTACTTCGGCACCGACCCGACCTTCGCAACCTACGACGAGTTCAAGGCGTACGTCCGCCAGATCTCCGCGCCGTTTGGCCCGCTTACCGACGAGCAGTGGGAACACCTCGTGCGCACGAACAGCCGCCGCCGCGCCGACGGCCGCTGGGGCATCGGTTATGACCCCGCGATTGCCGTGCCGTTTCGCGCGCACCCTGCGCCCGCCAACCTGTGGCCGTTGTGGGATGCGATCGCCTGCCCGACGCTCGTGCTCCGCGGTGCCGAATCGGACCTGCTGTCACACGCGACCGCGCATGCGATGAGCCAGCGCGGTCCGCGCGCACGCGTCGTCGAGTTTGCGGGCATCGGACACGCACCGATGCTGCTTGCGCGCGATCAGGTCGATAGCGTCGTCGATTTCCTTCGATCGACCGTATAATCGTCGCGCTCGAAAAAAAAGCACGCATCCGCTCGACCTCGTCGCATTCATGCCCCTCACGCTGCGCCTGCCGCCGCTGTCGGAACGACCGACGCAGCCTCCTGAACTGCGTTCGTCGCGTGTCGCCGCATGGCTGACCGAGACGCTGACGCGCGAGCCCGGCTTCGCCGCGCGAGCGATCGGCGACGCGCTGGCCGCAACCAACCGGACCTCGGTCGGGCATTCGCGCCGGCTCGACCTGACCGAGCAGTACTGGAAAGCCGCGGCGCTGTTATGGCCACGGCTCGAACGCCAGTTCACGCGTGCTTCGCATCCGCTGCAAGGGGACGACCTCGACGCCGCGAAGGCCGCACTCACGCTCGCCAACGAGCTGTCGACCGCCTACAAGCGGTTGCTGACGCGCGAAGCGTCGCGACGCTTCACCTTCGGCGGCCCTCGGCGCATGGTCTCGCTCGTCCGCCGCGCGTTCCAGGCGACGTCACGCGTGCTCACCAACAGCTACCTGTCGTATGCGCCGGTGCCCGCGCACACGTGGTACGACGCGCACGACGTCTACGTATACACGCGGGAGCGCAGGATTCATCGCCACCCCGTGACGCTCGACCAGCCCGACGTCACGCTCGAGCGGCTGTACGTGCAATCGCTGCTGCTCGCGCTCGCCAATCCGTACGGATTCCTGCCGAGCCAGCTCCGCATGGTGCTGAATTACCTGCAGGAGCACGCGCATCTCGCGAAGCTGACGCCCGTGCCGCCCGTCCATCGGATGGCGAAGGCAGTCGCGATCGTCCCGATAGGCCACGACTTCCCGCCGTTTTCCGCGAACAAGGGCGGGTCCGGCGAAGGCTCGAAGCTATTCCTGCTGACGTTCGATCTCGCATTCCAGTTGCAGGAGCAGATACGCGAACTCGAATCAGGTGCGCCGCTGCCGCGCGACGTCGGTACCAGCGAGGAAGCGCGCGGGCCCTACATCGCGCTGTTGCGGCGGCTGCTGCGGCAATGGGCGATTCCCCCGGCGCGTCAGTTCAACCGCCTGCCGTCGCGCGCCCGCGTCGTCATGTGCGCCGGCCTGCCCGGTGTGTGGCAATACAGCCGCGGCCTGCAAGGGACGCCCCCGCAGGGCCAAGCGGCGCCGCCGCCGATGACGCAGTGCCAGGTCGTCAATCACACGACCGGCGGCTACGCGTTGCGCCAGATCGACGCTGCACCTGCATCGTTACGCGTCGGTGACCTGATCGCCTTGCGCATCGAAGGGCGCGCCGGCCTGCAGGTCGCCATGGTCCGCTGGTTCCGCAACACGCTGAACGACGCGATGCTCGAATTCGGCTGCGAACTGCTGTCGGAGAATCCGGAAGCTGCCGCGGCCGCACCCGAGAACGGACCGGAAAGCAGCCTTCTGCCCGTACTCGTGTTGCCCGAGGAAGCGGACGCCGATGCCGGTGCGCCGCCGCCGCAACTCGCGGCACCGGCGGGTGCGTTCGAACTGGAGCAGGCGGTGAGCCTGCGCCGGGGGTCGGCGACGGGCTTCGCCGTATTGACGAAGCTCGTAGAGCAAGGTCCGGGCTTCGACCTCTACGAATTCGTGCCCGTCAGTTGACCGCGCGCGCGTCCGTCGCGCGCGTCGCCGTCGTCGCTACCGTTGCGCTGCTGCTGTTCGAACTGCTGTGGGAGCTTGCGCTCGCGCCGCTCAAGCCGCAGGGTTCGTGGCTCGCGTTGAAGGCGTTGCCGCTCGCCTGGCTCGTCCCCGGCGTCGTGCGAGGACGCAGGCGATCGCGGCAATGGCTTGCGCTGCTGCTGCCGTTCTATGTCGGCGAAGCGCTGATGCGCGCGGTCGCCGAACCCGGGCGCCATGCGCTCGTCGCCGCGGTCGCCTGCGCGAACGCTACGCTTGCTTTCGGCGCGCTACTCGGCTGGTTTCGCAGCGAGGCCGCGCGGCATCGGGAACACGATGCGCTCGACGACACCTGAGACTTCGGCGACGTTGGCAGCGCCGAGCTCGCGCAAACGCGCAATGACCTGGGCGACCAGCGTTTCGGGCGCCGACGCGCCCGCGGTGACGCCGACCCGCCGCCTGCCGGCGATCCATTCGATCTTCAAATCGCGGGCGTCATCGACCATGTACGACGGCACGCCGCGATGGGCGGCAACTTCGCGCAGCCGATTCGAATTCGAGCTGTTCGGACTGCCGACGACGACGACCACATCGACCTGCGGGCTCAACAGCTTGACCGCGTCCTGGCGGTTTTGCGTCGCGTAGCAGATGTCGTCCTTCTTCGGCCCGACGATATCGGGAAAGCGCGCCTTCAACGCGGCGACGATCGCCGCGGCGTCGTCGACCGACAGCGTCGTCTGCGTCACGTACGCGAGTTGCGCCGGATCTCGCACGACGAGCTGCGCAACGTCGGCGGTCGATTCCACGAGGTAGACGCCGCCTTCGCACTGGCCCATCGTGCCCTCGACCTCGGGATGGCCGGCGTGGCCGATCATGACGATCTCGCGGCCCTGCTCGTGCATTTTCGCGATCTCGACATGAACCTTCGTGACCAGCGGACACGTGGCGTCGAATACGACGAGGCCGCGTGCGGCCGCCTCGTTGCGCACGGCTTTCGAAACGCCGTGGGCACTGAAGATGACCGTTCCGCCGTCGGGCACTTCGTCCAGTTCGTCGACGAACACGGCGCCCTTGCGCTTCAAGTCGTCGACGACGAAGCGGTTGTGGACGACCTCGTGCCGGACGTAGATCGGCGCGCCGAATTGCGCAAGCGCCTGCTCGACGATCGCGATCGCGCGATCGACGCCGGCGCAAAAGCCGCGCGGGTTGGCGAGCAGGACGTCCATCAACGACGATCCTCGCCACGGCCGGCCGGGCGTCGCTCGCGGAAGCTGTCGATGATGAGCGCCGCCGCACCGATCGTGATCGCGCTGTCCGCGACGTTGAACGCCGGGTAATACCAGTCGCGGTAGTGCAGCAGCATGAAATCGACGACGTGGCCGAGCGCCAGCCGGTCGTAGAGGTTTCCGAGCGCGCCGCCGATGATCAGCGCGAGCCCCGCGCAGAACAACGCACGGCCCCCGCGCCACATGAACCACAGCATCGCGGCGCACGCGCCGATCGCGATCAGCGTGAACAGCCAGCGCTGCCAGCCATCCTCACCCGCCAGAAAACTGAACGCGGCGCCGCGATTGAAGGCGAGCACGAGGCTTGCGAAAGGCGTCAGCGCAAGCTGCTCGCCGGGGCGAAAGACGGCGAGGATCCAATGCTTCGTCAATTGATCGAGGACGATGACGGCGAGCGCGAGCCACAGCCAGCGAAGGTTCGAGGCGGAAGGCGTACCGCGCAGCACCGTCGTGTTCATCTGCGCGATCGGTTCAGGCGTGGCTGCGGACTTCACCGGCGCCGAACAGATTGGCGACGCAACGCCCGCACAATCCGGGGTGTGCGGAGTCGCGGCCCACGTCGCTTCGCCAATGCCAGCAGCGCGCGCACTTCGGATGAGCGCTCGCTGCTACGCTGATCGTCAAAGCCGTGCCCCGCGTGACGCGCGCGGCCGACGTGATCAGCACGAAGCGCAGATCGTCGCCGAGCGATGCGAGTGCCCGATAGTCGTCCGTATCGGCGACGATTTCGACTTCCGCCTGCAGCGACGAGCCGATCGCACCCGCCTGCCGTACGGCCTCGAGCTCCTTCTGCACCATCGTGCGCATCGCAAGGATGCGCTCCCAACGCGCCGCCAGCGCCGCCGCATCGGGAATCGCCGGCAGCGCGTTCTCCCACGTGTGCACGAAAATCGTCGCATCCCCTGGCTTCAGGATCTTCCACGCCTCTTCGGCCGTGAACGACAGGATCGGCGCCATCAGCTTGAGCAGCGCGTCGCGGATGAGCGCAAGCGACGTCTGCGCCGAGCGCCGCGCGACGCTGTTCGAGGCCGTCGTATACAGGCGGTCCTTCAACACGTCGAGATAGAACCCGCCGAGGTCTTCCGAACAGTACGTCTGCAATCGCTGCACGACGAGGTGAAACTCGTAGCGCGCGTAATCGTCCACGACGGCGTCCGCCATCGCCTTGGCCTTGATCAGCGCGAAGCGATCGAGCTCGAACAGATGGCCCAGCGGAACGGCATCGCGTGCCGCGTCGAAATCGGCGGTGTTCGCCATCAGGAAACGCAGCGTGTTGCGAATGCGCCGATAACCCTCGACGACGCGTTTCAGGATCTCGTCCGAGATCGACAGCTCGCCCGAATAATCGGTGGCGCCGACCCACAAGCGGAGAATTTCGGCGCCGAGCGTGCCGGCGACTTTCTGCGGAACGACGACGTTGCCGCGCGACTTCGACATCTTGCGGCCTTCGCCGTCGACGGCAAACCCGTGTGTCAGCAGCGCCTTGTACGGCGGCGCGCCGTTCAGCATGCACGACGTCAGCAGCGACGAATGGAACCAGCCCCGGTGCTGGTCCGACCCTTCGAGGTAGAGGTCGGCGGGAAAACCGGTCTGGGCGGGATGCGAGCCCGAATGCGTCCGCCGTCCGTCGGGACCGCCCATCACCGTCTCGTGCGTCGTGCCGGAATCGAACCAGACGTCGAGCGTGTCGGTGAGCTTGCGATAGCGCGCCTCGTCGACGCCGAAGTCCTCGCTCGTCGACTCGAACCACGTTTCGATGCCGCCCGCTTCGACCTTCGTCGCGGCGAGTTCGAGCAGTTCGAGCGTGTCCGGATGCAGTTCCTCGGTCTCGCGATCGACGAAGAATGGCAGCGGCGTGCCCCATTGGCGCTGCCGCGACAGCGTCCAGTCCGGGCGATTGGCGATCATCCCGTGCAACCGCGCCTTGCCCCACGCGGGAAAGAACTCGGTCGCGTCGACGCCGCGCAGCGCCGTGGTGCGCAACGTTTCGGGCGGTTTCCGGCCGCGGAATCCGGGAACGTCCTCCATGCCGGCGAACCATTGCGTCGTCGCGCGGTAGATGATCGGCGTCTTGTGCCGCCAGCAGTGCATGTAGCTGTGCGTGAATTTCTCCGCATGAAACAGCGTGCCGGTTTCGGCGAGCTTGTCGACGATCCGCGGGTTCGCGTCCCAGATGCGCAGGCCGCCGAAGAACGGCAGGTCGGCAACAAAGTGGCCGTCGCCCTGCACCGGCTTCAGGATCTCGTCGTCGGTCATGCCGTAGCGGCGGCACGCCAGGAAATCATCGACGCCGTACGCGGGCGAACTGTGGACGATCCCGGTGCCCTGCTCGAGCGTGACGAATTCGCCGAGGTAGATCGGCGCTGCACGCGCGTGAAACGGGTGGCGAAACGCGATCCGCTCGAGCGCCGCGCCGCGCGTGGTTGCGATGATCGAACCGGTGAGTCCGTAGCGCGCGAGGCACGCGGCGACCCGATCCTGCGCGATCAGCAGGTGACCGCGCGGCGTGGAAACCAGCGCATACACCATGTCGGGATGAACGTTCAGCGCCTGGTTCGCGGGAATCGTCCACGGCGTCGTCGTCCAGATCATCGCGTACGCGGGTGCGTCGGGCAGCGCCTTCAGTCCGAACGCGCTGGCGAGCTTCGCGCGCTCGGCGTCGTCGACGAGCGGAAAGCCGACGTCGATCGCGATGTCGACCCGATCCTCGTATTCGACCTCGGCCTCCGCGAGAGCGCTCCGGCAATCAAAGCACCAGTTGACGGGCTTCAGGCCGCGATACAGGTAGCCTTTCTGCAGCAGGTGGCCGAGCGTGCGGATCTCGTCGGCCTCGTTGCGGAAATTCATCGTCGTATACGGATGATCCCAGTCGCCCAGCACGCCGAGCCGCTCGAAGTCCTTCTTCTGCCGCTCGATCTGCTCTGCGGCGTACGCGCGGCACAGGCGCTGCGTCTCGGCCGTCGACAGGTTCTTGCCGTACGTCTTTTCGATTTGCACCTCGATCGGCATGCCGTGGCAATCCCAGCCTGGCACGTACGGCACGTCGAAGCCCGCGAGCGTGCGGCTCTTGACGATCGTGTCCTTCAGAATCTTGTTGACGGCGTGCCCGATGTGGATGTCGCCGTTCGCGTAGGGCGGCCCGTCGTGCAGGATGAACCTCGGCCGTCCCTTCGACGCTGCGCGGATGGCGTCGTACACGCGGGTGCGGCGCCAGTCGTCGACCCACGCCGGTTCGCGCCGCGCGAGGTCGCCGCGCATCGGGAACGGCGTGTCGGGCAGGTTCAGCGTCGGCTTGTAATCGATGCGTTCGTCGTCGGGCATGAATCGATACGGTCCTGGTTCAATCGTCGTACATCGAGACGGGCGGGCGTCGAATCAACCGTGCGCGGAGAAATAATCGCGCGCGTCGCTCACGTCGCGTCCGATCTGCCGCACGAGCGCGTCGACGTCGGCAAACCGTTCCTCGTTACGCAGCTTGTGCAGGAATTCGACGGTGATGCGCCGGCCGTAGATCATCGCGTCGAAGTCCAGCATGAACACTTCGAGCAGCGGCTTGCCGTCCGTCTCGACCGTCGGTCGCACGCCGATGCTCGCGACACCCGAACGCGGCCCGCCCGGCAACCCGTGCACACGCACGGTGAAGATGCCGGTCAAGGCGGGCGTTCGTCGCAACGCGATGTTCGCCGTCGGAAAACCGAACGCGCGTCCGCGCTTTTCGCCGTGGACGACGCGTCCGGTGATGGCGTAGTTGCGGCCGAGCAGCGCCGCCGCGTGTTCCACGTTGCCGTCGGCGAGTGCCTGTCGAACCGCCGTGCTCGATGCGCGCTCGCCATCGACGGCGACCGTGCGCATCGCCTCGACGCTGAACCGCCGAGCCGTACGGCGCAGGAACGCGAGGTCGCCGACGCGACCCCGGCCGAAGCGGAAGTCATCGCCGACCAGCACCCAGCGCGCATTGACACCGTCTTCGAGCACGTCTTGCACGAACTCGCCGGCCGTGAGCGACGCGAGGCGCGCATTGAAGCGCGCGACGTACGTGATCGCGACGCCGTACGCGCGAAACAGGTCGAGTTTTGCGCGAAGCGTGGATAGCCGCGGCGGTGCACCGAGCGGAGCGAAAAACTCGCGCGGATGCGGCTCGAACGTCATGACGGCGGGGGGCAGGCGCAGGTCCTCCGCCGCTTCGATCAGCCGGGACAGCATTGCCTGGTGGCCGCGATGCACACCGTCGAAATTGCCGATCGTCAGCGCGACCGGTGCGTCCGCTGCGCTCGCGAGATTGCGCTGTACACGCACGTGTGACGCGCTGCGCGGTGCCGGCCGTCACACGATGCGAACGGCGTGGCGCGCTGCGGTATCCCTTTGGAAAAACTGGGTATTTTAGCGCAGCGTCGGATCGGTGGCCGTGCCGGCGGCAACCGGATCCAGGCTGAACGCCTCTTCCTGCCAGCCGCCTTCGACGAGCGGATGGTAGAGCGCAATGCGCACGGGACGATGCTCGTGCGCGCTTGCGATGCGGGCATAGCGCGCGAGTTGCGGTCGATAGCGCTCGAACTCCTCGCGCAGGAACGCAACCGGATCGCCGCCCAGGTGCGAACCGGTCTTGAAGTCGACGATGTAGCGGAACCCGTCCGCGACGAAACTGCGGTCGACGACGATGTGCGCGACACGGCCGAGGTCAACGCCGGCCAGCACCCATTCGCTCCGTGCATCGGTGTGCTCTCGCGCAAACAGCCAGCGCCCGCGGGGATCCGCGAGCGTGCGCGCAATCACCGCGGCCACGCGCTGCGCCGCGCGCTCGCGACGGTCGGGCTCGACGCCTTCGCTCGCGAGTTCGACCAGGATTCGATCCCGCTCGCGCTGCAAGCGCCGTTCATCCCACGCATCGACTCCCTCGGCGGCCACTTGCGCAAGCAAGCGGTGCGCGACGGTACCGACCGCCGCCGCAACGGCGTCGGCCCAGTCGAATACCGGTCCATCGAGACGTGTCGTCACGCTCGGCGGCGCAGGCAATTGCGTTGGCAGCGGCGGCGGCATCCAGTCGAGCGGCAGCCTGACGAGTTCGCGCTCGGCGGGGACAGGAAGCAGGGTCGGCATCGACTGCTCGTCATCCGGCACAGGGGCACCCGAAGTCAGGCCCGTCGACTCTGACCCTGCTCTCGGCCCCAGCGCGTCCCACAGGCGCTCGAGCGCGCTGCCGCGCGCCGGGCGCTTCCATCCGGGCGCGTCGACGGTTGCCGTTGCGACGGCCGTCAGATGCAGGCGGGCGCGCGCGCGCGTCGCCCCGACATAAAGAAGGCGACCGAGTTCGGCGGCCTCTTCGGCGATGTCGAGTTCGTTGAGCCAAGCGTATACCGGGTCCGGCTCGGCGCGCACGCCCGCGCGTGCGCGCATGGGCGCGAGGACGAGCGTCGGTTCGCCGTCATGCTCGCGCACCTTCCAGCGCAAGAGCGGCGGCTCGCCGCTGCCGCTCGGCAGATCGAGACCCGGCAGGATGACGGCATCGAACTGCAGCCCTTTCGCACGGTGCAGCGTCATCACCTGCACGGCGTCCGCCGGCGTTGCTCCAGGGTCCGCGAACAGCAGCAACGCCATGGCGACGAAGGCGTCGTGATCGGGCAGGTCACCGCCGTGCTCGTGTTCGGCGAGCAGCGCGAACACACGATCGGCGCCCGCGCGGTCAAGCGCCGACGGCGTGCACGCGGGACCTCCGAGCGCAAGCCACGCAGCGCGCACGCGCAGTGCAAATCCCGCATGACCGCGGGCTTGCAGCGACGGCGCGAGCGCCATGCGCAAGCGCGCGACGCGCGCTGCCGCGGACGGTGACAGGCGCGCGATGACGCTCGCATCGCCAATCGTGTCGAGGATCGTCGTGCCGATGGATGCTTCTGCGATCACCAGCAGATCGGCGAGCGCGAGACCGCACCACGGCGCACGCAGTATCGCCAGCCACGCAAGGCGGTCCGCCGGCTGCGCGAGCGCGCGCGCCAGCGACAGGAGATCGCGCGTGACGAGCCGATCGTGCAGACCCTCGAGGTCGACGGCCGAAAACTCGATACCGGCCGCGCGCAACGCGGGCAGCAGCGCCTGTGCGTGATAACGCGCGCGCACGAGCACGGCGATGTTCGCGAGCCCCGCCGCGCGTGCCTCGCGAATGCGTGCGACAACGCGCTCCGCTTCGTCGTCGCGGGACAGCGCGAGATCGAGCGTCGGCGCATCGTCCACCGCGCGCGCGGCGTCGGCGTGGGCAGCGGAGAACGCCGCCTCGCCGCGCGTCGTGTCCGACATCACCGGCAACACCCGCGCGAAGATCGTGTTCACCCAGTCGACGATCGCGCGTTGCGACCGGAAGTTGCAGGCGAGCTCGACGACGCCGACCGGCACGCCTCCCACGCTCTCGCGTTGCTGCGCTTCCAGAAACAACCGCACCTCGGCCTGGCGAAAGCGATAGATCGACTGCATCGGGTCGCCGACCGCGAACAGCGTTCGGCCATCGCCGTGGGCCCATGCGGCGGTCAACCGGTCGATCAACGCAAGCTGCGCGCGCGACGTGTCCTGGAATTCGTCGATCAGCAGATGGGACAGTCGATAGTCGATCGCGAGCAGCAGATCGGTCGGATCGTCATCGGTGCCGAGCGCGATCAACGCGCGCAGCGTCGCCTCGGTGAAGTCCGCCTGCGCCCGCAGGCCAAAGACGTCGACGAGCGCCGAAGATGCCGCCTGCAGCACCTGCATCGTCGCCAGCACGAACTCCCACGCATCGCTCGCGAAACGCGCCGGCGGCAGCGACCGCAAGCGATGCCACGCGTCCGCGAGCCCCGGTATGGCCGCCGCGTGACGCAGCCATTGCACGAAGTCCGCCTTCTGACGCGCACGTTCCTGCGCCTTGGCGCCGCTGCCATTGGCTGGAAAGCCGTCGCGCACGGTAACGCCCGCGCGAAAAGCACCGTCGCGTGTCAACAGCCAGCCTGCAAGCGCGCACCAGGCGTCGCGATCGTCGGCGGCCGGCAGGCACCCGGTCGCCGCGACGGAGATGACGGCGGCCGCATGTCCAGGCGGTTCGCGGGCGCTGGCGAACGTGGTCGCCGCCACTCGCGCATGCACCGGCAATGTCTCTACGAGCGCCCGCGGTAGTCGAGCCGCAAGGGTTGCGAGGGCCGTGCGCGCCTCCTGCGCGAGCACGGCTTCGACATCGCGCCGCAACGCTTCCGGATCCTCGGCAAACAGGCGCGCAGGCCAGCGATCGCGGGCAGCGAGCATCAGCGCGATCAGCCGCGTCGCTGTCTCGGCGTCATTGTCGAGCCACGCGAGGAAGGTTTGCCAGTGCGGATCGGACGCGGTTGCGTTCGCGAGCGCGCGCCGCGCGGCTTCGCGGTACAGCGTCGTCGCGTCGTCGACGAAGGCTGGCAGTGCGCCGAGCCCGGCCGCAAGAGGCGCCTGGCGCGCGAGCGCCGCGGCGAGCGCGTCGATGGTGACGATCCGCAGGCGTGCCGGCTGTTCGAGCAGACGCCAACCCCTCTGCTCGTCGTTCGCGAGCGCTGCGCGTGCGAGGCGTCGCGTGAGCGCGTGATGCTCCGACTCGGCGACCTGCGACGCGCTGTCCTGCGACGGTCGCGCCGGCGTTGCGGTCGACGCTGCCCGCTGCGCGTCGTGCAGCGCAGCCACGACGCGCTCGCGCATCTCGGCAGCCGCCTTGCGCGTGAACGTCGTCGCGACGATCGCCTCGGGCCGCTCGACGTGCGCGAGCAAGGCGAGAAAACGCTGAATCAAAAGTTCGGTCTTTCCGGAACCCGCCGGCGCACGCACGAGCCACGAACGCGTGACGTCGAGCGCCTGGG
>DASSEA010000249.1:0-6524 GCA_035696805.1 Casimicrobiaceae bacterium | reverse complement strand
CTCGAAACAATAGCCGCCGCGGCGCGCATCGACGAGCTTCCTCTGCAGCGACGCGAGGTCGAGCCGCGGCGGGCGCGCCAGCAGCACGTCGAGATTTTCGAATGGAATCCGGCGCGTATGGGCGTCCAGGATCCCGCTGAGCGCCGCGTGCGTCGGCGAGCGTTCGCCCGTCCAGCCGATGCGCGCGAAGTAGCGCTCGAGGTCGATCCCGCTCATCGCAGTGCGTCAGAGTCCGTGGCGTATTCGCGCGGGTCTATGCATCGCCGCGCTGCAGGCACGCCTGGTGGCGCGACTCGACGCGACGCGCGAACCAGTCGGTCGTCAGCGTGCGGGTGATCTTCGGACTCTGCAGCACGATGTTCGGCAGCACAGCGCGCGGCGCAGGTTTGCCGCCGATCCGATCGGCTTGGGCGAACACGTTGCGATAAAGCTCGGTTCGTTCGAAGTCCTCGCCCTGCCCGCGTTCCAGGTCGCGCCTGATCTCCTCCGGCCCGACGCCGAGCCGGCGCGCGAGCACGCGCACGGCGGTCTCGGTGCTGCCTGGCTCGCGCGATGGACGCGTGCCGTCGTAACGCAGGAGATCGCCGTCGAGCGTCAGCGGAATGCCCGACAACTGGCTGACGGCGTTCTGGAACGCCGCATTGCGGCTCGCATACCGGCCGGCGTTGTAGTCGGCGAACCGGAACACGTAGCGGTCATACGGCGCACGGTAATCGAGCAGATGCGCGACGCCGAAGTAGAGCCCGCCGCGGCGCGTGAACACCTCGTCGCGCACCGAACCCGTCATCGGATAGGGATACGGCCTCGCGGCGGCGAAGCTTTCGGCGAACGCGATGCCGACCTGCATCGGTCCGGCGGTCCTGACCGGATTGCGGTCGGCGAAGAACGTGCGGCCGAGCGGAACGCGATCGATGAAGTCCTCGTAGAGCTTGCTCAGCTGCAGTTCGGTCTTGACCGCATCGAGGCGCTCGCCATAGCTCTTGCCGGTGGACGATGGCAGCGCGAGTGCCGCATCGAGCACCAGCCGCGGCACGCCCGCACGTTCGCGACGCCGCTCGATTTCGCGTTTCGCGATCGCGGGCAAGCCGGGAATCGACGGGTCGACGCGAAACGTCGACTCCTGTTGCGTCACCGCGATGACCGCGCAGATGTTCTCGGGCGTCGGCGGAATGTCGAGGGCCGCGATCGCCGCGTAGAGATCGGTCGCCCAGCCGCTGCGATCGGCGATGCCATCGGGAAGCAGGCGTGCCACGCGTGCGCGTCCTTCCGCGGCGGTGATCGGCGCGTAGGCGGGAGCCGGTGCCTCGATCGATGCGCATGCGGCAAGCATCGCGACCGCGGCGACCGGCAGCGCGCGTCGCGATGCGACGAGCATGCGCATCCCGGGCGCGTCGTGTTTCGAGGCCATCATGGATCGATCGACGGGCGGTGTCGAACGAATGCTTTCAGTACGGGAAGGACGCCGATCGGATGGTCGGGGTGAGAGGATTCGAACCTCCGACATCTTGCTCCCAAAGCAAGCGCGCTACCGGACTGCGCTACACCCCGATCGCGTCATTATGCCATCGCGAATGGCTGCGGTTACCGTCCGAACTTGCGGATCACCGCAAGCGCGTCGTCGATCGCATTCGCGCCGTTGCCCGATGCGACGGCATGCGTGACGCACCCGTGCAGATGATGCTCGAGCAGCTTCAACGCGAGCGCGTCGAGCGCCGATTGCACGGCGCTTACCTGCGTCAGGATGTCGACGCAGTAGCGGTCTTCGTCGATCATGCGCCCGATACCGCGCAGCTGTCCCTCGATGCGGTTCAGCCGTTTTGCGAGCGCCGCCGTTTCCGCGCCGCTGTGCGCGACGGCCGCATGCTGCGGACGTTTCATCGCGGCCGTACGCGCGGCCGGGGCGGAAGTCGTGTGCGCTTTACGCGACGCCATACCCGGCGTCCTGCACGGCGGCTTTGAGAGCCGTCGCAGTCGTGCGCGCGCCGTCATAGACGACGTTCGCGTTCCCCGGCTTGAGCGTCACCGTCACGTCACTCACGCCCGGTACCGCCTTGAGCACGCGCGTCACGCTCGCGACGCATCCCTGGCAGGTCATGCCCTGCACGTCGAAGGTCAGGTTTTCCATGGTCCCTCCGTTGAAAAAGGTGGTGTCAATGCGTCGGTCGAAACCGTCGCAGCGAAAGCGCGTTGGCGACGACCGACACGGAGCTCATCGCCATCGCTGCGCCGGCAATGACCGGGTTCAGCAGCCCGAGCGCCGCGAGCGGTATCCCGAGCACGTTGTAGCCGAACGCGAAGAACAGGTTCTGGCGAATCTTGCTGCGCGTCGCTCGCGACAGCAGGATCGCGTCGACCACCGCCGCCAGATCATCGCGGATCACCGTCACGTCGGCGGCCTCGACGGCGATCGCGGAACCGGCGCCGATCGCGAAGCTCACGTCGGCCATCGCCAGCGCCGGTGCATCGTTGACGCCGTCGCCGACCATTCCCACGACCTGGCCGTTCGCCTGCAACGCCCGGATGCGCTCGACCTTCGCGGCAGGGGACATTTCGCCCGCGTATGCGCGAATGCCGACCTCGCGCGCCACGGCATCGACCGTCGCGGCGTTGTCGCCCGACAGCATCACGACGTCGACGTCATGCTGTTGAAGCCGCCGGATCGCCAGCGCCGACGTCGTCCGCACGCGGTCCGCCAGCGTGATGATGCCGGCGAGCCTGTCCTCGTGCGCGACGCCAACGATCGATTCTCCGCGTGCTGCCAGGGCAGCGATGTCGACGGCATCGAGGCGCACGTTGCGCGTCGCCATGAACGCCAGCGATCCGACCGCCACCGGTCGTCGTTCATCACCCACGACGCCGTGCGCGCCCATGCCGGGAACGACGGCAAAGTCGCTGACCGCCGGCAGGTTCAACCCCGCGTCGCGCGCCTTCGCGACGATCGCCTGCGCGAGCGGGTGCAAAGCCCCCTCCTCGAGCGCAGCGGCAATCGCCAGGACATCGCGTTCAGGCATGTCACCCAGGGGCCGCACGTTCGTCACCGCCGGCTTTCCTTCGGTCACGGTGCCCGTCTTGTCTACGATGAGCGTCGTCAGTTGCGCGGCGTTTTCGAGCGCGACGGCATTGCGTATGAGCACACCGAGCTGCGCCGCACGGCCGGTACCCACGATGATCGCCGTCGGCGTCGCAAGACCGAGTGCGCACGGGCAGGCGATGACCAGCACGGCGACCGCGTTGACCAATCCGGCGACCGCATCGCCCGCGAGCGCCCACGTCGCCAGCCATGTCACCGCAGCGAGCGCGATGACGACCGGCACGAACACGCCCGAGACGCGATCGGCGAGCCGCTGGATCGGCGCCTTGGAGCCTTGTGCCTCGCCGACGAGCTGTACGATGCCGGCCAGCAGCGTCGCCTCGCCGACGCCGGTAGCGTTGCACGCCAGGCGTCCGTCGAGGCTCAACGTACCGGCGTACACCGGGGCGCCGGCCGTCTTGGCGACGGGGCGGCTCTCGCCGGTCAACATCGACTCATCCACTGCGGACGTGCCGTCGACGACGACGCCGTCGACGGGAATCGATTCGCCCGCACGCACGACGAAGCGGTCGCCGACGACCACGGCTTCGAGCGGAACGTCGATCTCGCGTCCGTCGCGCAACACGTGCGCGACCTTCGGCTGCAGCCGCAGCAAACCCTCGATCGCGGCCGACGTGCCGGCGCGTGCGCGCGCCTCCAGCGCCTTGCCGAGCAACACCAGCGTGATGATCGCTGCGGACGCCTCGAAATAGACATGCTGCTGAAGGCCGCCCAGCGTCACCACGGCGCTCCACAGCCATGCGATCGACGTGCCGAGCGCAATCAGCACGTCCATGTTCGCACCGCCGCCGCGCAACGCGTGCCACGCTCCCACGTAGAAGCGGCGACCGACCACGACTTGCACCGGCGTTGCCAGTGCGAATTGCAGCCAGCGCGGCATCAGCTCGTGACCCGTACCGGGCAGCAGCATCGCGGCCATCTGCACGACGAAGGGCGCGGTCAGCGCAAACGCCAGCAGCAGTTCGCGACGCAGCGCGCGCCACGCGGCATCGCGCCGGGCGGCATCCCGCTTGCGTTCGGCTGCGGCGTCGTGCCGCACGCGGGCCGAATAACCGGCGCGGGCGACGGCCGTCAGCAGCGCGTCGACATCTGCGCGCGCCCGATCGTAATCGACACGCGCGGACTCGGTCGCGAAATTCACGGCGGCCTCGACCCCCGGCAGCCGGTTCAGCGTCGTTTCGATGCGCGCCGCGCAGGCGGCGCAGGTCATACCCTCGAGCGTGAGGTCGACGTGCTCGCGCGGACGCGTAGCGTCGGTCGCAACCGGTTCGTGCAGGCGGTCGAGCGCGCGTTCCATTCGCGAATACTATACCCCGGTATGGTATGTGTCAACCTTCGGCGGCTCCGGCGGCCGGCCGGACCTCCGATCAGCCGTCGGGCTTGAGCTGCGGAAACAGGATGACGTCGCGGATCGACGCGCTGTCGGTCAGCAACATGACCAGCCGATCGATGCCGATGCCCTCGCCGGCCGTTGGCGGCAGGCCGTATTCGAGCGCGCGCACGTAGTCGGCGTCGTAATACATCGCCTCCTCGTCGCCGGCCTCTTTCGCTTTCGCCTGCGCGAGGAAACGGGCCGCCTGATCCTCGGGGTCGTTCAGCTCGGAGAACCCGTTGGCGATCTCGCGGCGCGCGATGAAGAGCTCGAAGCGGTCGGTCACCGCGGGATCGGCATCGCTCGCCCGCGCGAGCGGCGATACGTCGGTCGGATGCGCAACGATGAACGTCGGCTGCAGCAGCTTGTCCTCGGTCGTCGCCTCGAACAGCTTGAGCTGCAGCAGGCCGATGCCATCGCTCGCGAAGACTTCGACCGGGAACGGCTGCAGCGCACGCCGCAGCGCGCTGTCGTCGGCGAGATCGACCGTCGCGTATTCGGCGTTGTGCCGGCGGATCGCTTCGGCCATCGTCAGCCGCTCGAACGGCTTGCCGAGCTCGATCGCCTCGCCCTGATAGACGAGCGACGTCGTGCCGCAGACACGCATCGACACGTCGCGAAGCAGCGTTTCGGTCAAGTCCATCAGGTCGCGATAATCCGCGTAAGCCCAATAGAACTCGAGCATCGTGAACTCGGGATTGTGACGCGTCGAAATGCCTTCGTTACGAAAGTTGCGGTTGATCTCGAACACCTTTTCGAGGCCGCCGACGACGAGTCGTTTCAGGTACAGCTCGGGCGCAATCCGCAGATACAGCGCCATGTCGAGCGCGTTGTGGTGCGTGATGAACGGCCGCGCGGCCGCGCCCCCGGGAATCGGTTGCATCATCGGCGTTTCGACTTCGAGGAACCCGCGCGTCACGAAGAATTCGCGGATCGCCTGCACCGCCTGCGACCGCTTGACGAACACGTCGCGCGTCGCGGGATTCGTGATCAGGTCGACGTAACGCTGCCGATAGCGCTGTTCCTGATCGGTCATGCCGTGGAATTTCTCGGGCAGCGGCCGCAGCGCCTTGGAGAGCAACCGGACGCCGTCGCACTTGACGGACAGCTCGCCGGTCTTGGTCTTGAACAGCGTGCCGGTCGCGCCGACGATGTCGCCGAGGTCCCAGTGCTTGAACGCGTCGAGAATTTCCGCACCCACGCCGTCGAGCGTCACGTAGAGCTGGATCCGCCCCGACATGTCCTGGAGCGTCGCGAAACACGCCTTGCCCATCACGCGCTTCAGCATCATCCGACCGGCAACCGAAACGTGAGTCGGCGCGTGCTCGAGCACCGCATTGTCGGAACCGTCATGCGTCGCGTGCAGGTCCCCGGCAAGCGCCGTGCGCCGGAAATCGTTCGGATACGCGTCGCCGGTGGCGCGAAGCGCGGCGAGCTTGCCGCGCCGCTCGGCGATGACCTGGTTCTCGTCGGTCGGGGTGACGTCGGCCGGCTTGCTCATTCGGGTCGTTTCAAGCAAAGGGCCTGTCAGACGCCCTGCTTCAGGCTGGCCGCGATGAAATCGTCGAGATCGCCGTCGAGTATCGCCTGCGTGTTCCCGACTTCGTAATTCGTGCGCAGATCCTTGATCCGCGACTGGTCGAGCACGTACGAGCGGATCTGATGGCCCCAGCCGATGTCGGTCTTCGAATCCTCGAGCTTGGCCTGCTGTTCCTGCCGCTTGCGCAACTCGAGCTCGTAGAGTTTCGATTTCAGCATCGCAAACGCCTCCGCGCGGTTGCGATGCTGGGAACGATCGGTCTGGCACTGGACGACGATGTTCGTCGGCAGATGCGTGATGCGCACCGCGGAATCGGTCTTGTTGATGTGCTGCCCGCCCGCGCCCGACGCGCGGAACGTGTCGATGCGAAGGTCGGCCGGGTTGATGTCGACCTCGATCGACTCGTCCACCTCGGGATACACGAACACGCTCGCGAACGACGTGTGTCGCCGCGCGTTGGAATCGAACGGGCTCTTGCGCACGAGGCGATGCACGCCGGTCTCGGTGCGCAGATAGCCGAA
>DASSEA010000248.1:0-7790 GCA_035696805.1 Casimicrobiaceae bacterium | reverse complement strand
CTGCCTTACATCTTCACATCGATTCACGTCGACAATTTCGTGACGGCGCTCATCGCGGCCTTGATCCTCGGCCTCATCAACACGCTGGTGCGCCCGGTGCTCGTGCTGTTGACGCTACCGGTGACGCTCGTGACGCTGGGCCTTTTCATCTTCGTGATCAACGGCCTGCTGTTCTGGTTCGTCGGGTCGTTCGTGTCCGGCTTTCGCGTCGACGGCTTCTGGGCCGGCGTGCTCGGCGCCCTCGTCTACAGCATCATCTCGTGGGCGTTGTCGTCGCTGCTGCTGTCGCGGAAGCAATGAGCGCGAAACCGCTTTACAGCCTCGAGTTCTTTCCGCCGCGCACCGACGAGGGTGTACAAAAGCTGCGCGCTGCCCGCCGCGAGTTCGCGTCGCTCAAGCCGGCGTTCTGCTCGGTCACGTTCGGCGCAGGCGGCTCGACGCGCGAGGGAACGCTTGCGACGGTGCTCGAGATTCGCGCGGACGGCATGGAAGGCGCGCCGCACATTTCCTGCATCGGCAGCACGCGCGAAGGCATCCGTGCAGTGCTCGACGAATACCGCGGCCACGGGATCCGGCATCTGGTCGCGCTGCGTGGCGACCTGCCTTCCGGCAGCGTCGATGCCGGCGACTTTCGGTACGCCAACGAACTCGTTCGCTTCATCCGCGACGAGAGCGGCGACTGGTTCCACGTCGATGTCGCCGCGTACCCGGAATACCACCCGCAGTCGCGTAATCCCGACGAGGATCTCGCGAGCTTCCACCGCAAGATCGACGCCGGCGCGAATTCGGCGATCACGCAATACTTCTTCAACGCCGACGCGTACTGGAGCTTCGTCGACGCGTGTGCCGATCGAGGCCTGACGATTCCGATCGTGCCCGGCATCATGCCGATCCAGAGTTTTACCAAGCTCGCGCGCTTTTCCGATGCTTGCGGCGCCGAGATTCCGCGCTGGATCCGGCGGCGGCTCGAAGGCTACGGCGACGACACGGCGTCGATTCGCGCGTTCGGACTCGACGTCGTCACGAAACTCTGCGCGTCGCTGATCGAGCGCGGTGCGCCCGGCCTGCACTTCTATACGTTGAACCAGGTGACGCTCACGGCATCGATCTGGCGCGCGCTCGGGCTGTCGACTTCGGGGTCGACTTCGGGGTAGCGCAATAAGTCGCGCGCTCGCTGCTCGGGCCAGGTACGCTTTGAACCGCGCGACTTGTTGCTCCGGCCAGCTCTGACCCCAAAGTCGCTTACCCGGGCGTGTACGACACGAGCTCGAGCAGCGTGTGCTGCGCGCGGATGACGCCCAGTCCATCGCGCCGATCGCCGCGCTCGTAATACTCGGCGTCCTTTTCCTCGCGCACCGTCGCTCCGACGGCAGGCGCGTACCACAACAGGTAATTGCACGTCGTCGGATAGCGCCAGAATTCCTCGTCGTCGAGACGCATCAGCACGCGCAGCCGAATCGCGTCGAATACGCCGGCGGGCGTCGAGACCTTCTCCCAGTCGCCGACGCGCACGTACCGATTGATCTGGCCTTCGCGCCGGCTCGTTTCGTTGTAATTGTCGATCCACTGGTTCCACGTCGCGCCGGGCGCGAGCGGGAAGCGGTAGCGGACGAGCGGTGTCGCGAAACGCCGCGTTTCGATGTCCATCAGCGCGCCGGCGCGCACGACACCCGGTGCCGTCCACAACTCCTGCCGCTCGATGTCGAGGTACGGCCCCTTGAGCGTGACGCGAACGCGGAGGCCGTTCGCGTCGACCGACGTGACTTCGTGCGTTTCCTCCCAGACGACCGGCGCGCGGAAACCTTCGCGCCCGCGATAGACCCAGCGCGCGCCCGTGGCCGGCGTCGGCGCAGCGGCGACCGGTCCCGTGTTATCGCCGCGTTGATCGGCTGTCGCGCACGCCGCAAGAAGCCACGTCAGCGCGAGCGCCGCAAGTCCACCCATCGTTTGCAGTCGCATTCGGTCGTCCGGGAAACGCGTCGATAACGGCAAACAGCCAGCACACGCGCATGTTCCGCGCGTGTCGGGCGTTCACCTCAAGGGCATTGGGCCGCCGTGCGGCGCAAGCGTTCCGCGCCGCCGGCGCTTTAGGTCACGGCGTCGGTCACCGCACCGCGGCTCGCCGTCGACACGAGCCGCATGTACTTGGCGAGCAGTCCCCGCGTGTACCGGGGTGCCGGCGCGCGCCAACGGGCGCGCCGCGCCGACAGCGTCGCGTCGTCGACGTTCAACTGGATCAGGAGCCGATGCGCGTCGATGGTGATCGAATCGCCTTCCTCGATCAGCGCGATCGTGCCGCCCGCATACGCCTCCGGCGCGACGTGACCCACGACCATCCCCCACGTCCCGCCCGAAAAGCGGCCGTCGGTGACGAGGCCCACCGATTCGCCGAGTCCCTGGCCGATCAGTGCGGACGTCGGCGCGAGCATCTCCTGCATGCCGGGGCCACCCTTGGGTCCTTCGTAGCGGATGACGATGACGTCGCCGGCGCGGATTGCGCGCGCCATGATCGCCTCCATGCATGCCGGCTCGGAGTCGAACACGCGCGCGGGTCCGGTGATCGACGGGTTCTTGAGGCCGGTGATCTTCGCGACGCAGCCTTCGGGTGCCAGGTTGCCGCGCAGGATCGCGAGATGGCCTTGTGCATACATCGGCTTATCGAAGGGACGAATGACGTCCTGGTCTGCGCGCGGGCGCGACGGCACGTGCGCCAATTCGTCGCCCAGCGTATGACCGGTGATCGTCATGCAGTCGCCATGGACGAGGCCCTTGTCGAGCAGCATGCGCAGCACCTGCGGCACACCGCCCGCCGCGTTGAAATCGACGGCGACGTAACGACCCGACGGCTTCAGATCGCACAGCACCGGCACGCGCTTGCGAATCCGCTCGAAATCGTCGATCGCCCACTCGACGTCGGCCGCGTGGGCAATCGCCAGATAGTGCAGAACGGCGTTCGTCGAACCGCCGGTCGCCATGACCAATGAAATCGCGTTCTCGATCGATTCACGCGTGATGATGTCGCGCGGTTTCAGGTCTTTCTCGATCGCCCGCATCAGCACGCGCGCCGACTGCGCGGACGAATCGGCCTTCTCCGCGTCGGGTGCCGGGAGCTGCGAGCTGCCGAGCAGGCTCATGCCGAGTGCCTCGAACGACGACGACATCGTGTTCGCCGTGTACATGCCGCCGCAAGCGCCGACCGTCGGGCACGCGTTGCGCTCGATGCCGTCGTAATCCTCCTTCGACATCGTGCCGGCGGCGAACGCACCGACGGCCTCGAACGGCGACACGATGGTGAGCGCCTGGCCCTTCCAATGCCCGGGCTTGATCGTCCCCGCGTAAACAAAGATGCCCGGGACGTCGATGCGCGCCATCGCCATCATTCCGGCCGGCATGTTCTTGTCGCAGCCGCCGACGACCAGCACGCCGTCCATGCACTGCCCGTTCACCGACGTCTCGATCGCGTCGGCGATCACCTCGCGGGACACGAGCGAATACTTCATGCCTTCGGTGCCCATGCCGATGCCGTCGGTCACCGTCGGCACGCCGAACACCTGAGGCATCGCGCCGGCGTCGTGCAGGGCCGCGACCGCGCGATCGACGAGCGGCTGGATGCCCGCGTTGCACGGATTCATCGTGCTGTGGCCGTTGGCGACGCCGACGATCGGCTTTTCGAAATCGGCGTCGCCGAAGCCGACGGCGCGCAACATCGCGCGGTTCGGCGAGCGTGCGATGCCTTGCGTGATCAGGCGGGAACGGCGGTTTGCGGGCACGTTGCGATCCTCCGGAAGACGGCGGCTGCGTTCGTTCAATGATACCGCTCGCGCCGAGCACCTCGGTGGAGCGCGGCGATCGCTCCTCGATGTGCTATATCAGCGCCCATGCTCGTCCATCCGCAGTTCGATCCGATCGCGGTGAGCGTCGGACCCATCGCGGTTCGCTGGTACGGTCTCATGTACCTCGCGGGCTTCGTGCTGTTCGTCGTGCTCGGCCGCTGGCGTGCGCGGCAGCCGATGTATGCGGGGTGGAAGCCGACGGACATCGACGACATGCTGTTCCTCGGTGTGTTCGGCGTGATCCTCGGCGGGCGGCTCGGCTACGTGCTGTTCTACAAGCCGCTGTACTACCTCGCGCATCCGCTCGAGATTTTCGAGGTGTGGCATGGCGGCATGAGTTTTCACGGCGGCTTTCTGGGCGTGCTGCTCGCGCTCGTCTTCTTTGCCCGACGCCGCGGCCGGGCGCTTCTCGACGTCACCGACTTCGTCGCACCGCTATGCCCGCTCGGACTCGCCGCGGGCCGCCTCGGCAACTTCATCAATGCCGAACTCGTCGGGAGGCCGACGCAAGGCCCGTGGGCGATGGTCTTTCCCCAGATCGACGACGTGCCGCGTCATCCATCGCAGCTCTACGAGTTCGGGCTCGAAGGACTGCTGCTGTTCGTGCTGCTGTGGTTCTACGCGTCGAAGCCGCGGCCGCGCGGCGCGGTGTCCGGACTCTTCCTGATTGGCTATGGGGCGTTTCGGTTCATCGCCGAGTTCGCGCGCGAGCCCGATAATTTCCTCGGGTTCCTCGCGATGGGCCTGACGATGGGCCAGTGGCTGTCGCTGCCGATGATCGTCGCCGGCGTCGCGATGATGACTTGGGCGTATCGAAGGCCCGAGAAGTAGGGTCAGGCTCGATTAGCCCTGCTCGAATGGCGCAAGCCCCTGTTCGGCAGCGGCGCCTCCGAGCCTGCCTTCCCGCTCAATCGAGGCGGCGATATTCGCCGTCTAGCGCGCGTGCGTCGCGAGGATACGTCGACCGGCCGGCGGTCACCGGTTCCGGCCCGAAGCCGCCCCGCTGGTTGATCGGCAGCATCAGCAACACGAGCGCTACCGCATCGGTCAGGATTCCGGGGACGAGCAGCAGCGTACCGGCGAGCACGCGCCGGCCGCTGTCGAGCAGGCTCCGCAGCAGCGGCTCGTCGCCGCGAAACGCCGCGAGCGTTCGCGCGCGGAACTGGCCGCGTTCATTAGTGAGCACCCACAAGCCCGCAATCGCCGAGCCGGTCAGCCACATCCACATGGGAACGCCGCTCCAACGGGCGAACCTTGCCGTGACGACGAGGTCCAGCAGCGGGAATAACATTAAAATGCTCAATACGACGAAACGCATGGAAACTCCTTGCCCGACCCGGTGATCCTCGTGATCACGAACGTCCCGGATCGCGCCGTCGCGACGGCGCTGGCGCAGTCGCTGCTCGACCGACGGCTCGCGGCGTGCATCAACATCGGTCCACAGGTAGAGTCAATTTATCACTGGCACGATCGAATCGAAACGGGACCGGAGGTACCGGTCGTCGTAAAGACGCGTTCCGCGTTGTATTCCGATGTGGAGGACGCGATCCGCAAACTCCACCCCTATGACACTCCCGAAATCATTGCGATCCCCGTCGTCGCGGGCGATGCGCGTTACCTCGCGTGGCTAGCCGATGAAACGGCCGCGCGCTGATCGCATCGTCGCGTGCGTCGCGACGTTCGCGGCGATCCTCGCGCTCCCGGCCGGAACGTCGCCCACGGCGCACGCTGCGGGCGTGCCGGGGCTGACCGCCAAGCTGCTTCCGCCGGAGCAGGCGTTCCGGTTCTCCGCACGCGCGCTCGACGCGACGACGCTGGAGGCGCGCTTCGACGTGGCGGACGGGTACTACCTGTATCGCGACAAGCTGCGCTTTACCGTCGAGCCGATCGGGACGCGCCCGGTCGAACTGCCGGCCGGCAAGCGCAAGCACGACGAATTCTTCGGCGATGTCGAAACGTATCGTGGCCAGGTGCTCGTGCGCTTGCCGCTTGCCGAAGCGTCGGGCGGGCGGACGCTCACCGTCCACGCCGATTCGCAGGGTTGCGCCGATGCGGGCGTGTGCTATCCGCCCAACCCGCAGCAACTGAAGCTGGTGGTCCCGGCCGCGGGCCAGGTGCCCGGCGCGTACGTCGAAGCAGCGCCGGCGCGCTGGTTCAAGTGACGGTGGCCGAGGGGAGCGTTCCCGTCGCGCCATCGGTCGATCCGCGCCGGCGCCGGCTGCTGATCGGCGCGGCCGCGGCGGTCGCGGCGACGGCCGCCGGCATTGCGTGGTTCGAGCGCAGCCGCGCGTCGTCGCAGGACGGTTCGGCGGTTCTCGCGCTGGTCCTTCCCGACGTCGACGGCCGGGAACAACCGCTCGCGCAGTGGCGCGGCAAGGTGCTGATCGTCAATTTCTGGGCGACGTGGTGCGCACCCTGCCGCGAGGAGATGCCGCAATTCATCGCCGCTCAGAAACGCGAAGGTGCGCACGGCGTCCAATTTGTAGGCATCGCCGTCGATCAGGCCGACAAGGTACGGGATTTCGCGAAGGAGATCGGCTTGAACTATCCGGCTCTGATCGGCGGGCTCGGCGCGATCGAATTGTCGAAAGCGCTCGGCAACGACCTCGCGGCGCTGCCCTTCACGATCGTCCTCGATCGAGCGGGGCGCGTCGCGCACACCCAACTCGGCCCACTGAAGACTCCGCAACTCGATGCACTCTTGAAAGACCTGCTGCACGCCGCCGCCTGACGCCCGCACCTGGGTCGCTCGCTACTCGGCGCTACTTCTGCGATCGGTGGCTATCTGCTGGACAACCTGCGCACATCTGCGGCAAACTCCGCGCTTCCTCCAGCGGTGGCGAGACGATGGACCTGCGCAAGCTCAAGACGTTGATCGACCTGGTCGAAACGTCCGGAATCGCCGAACTCGAGATCCAGGAGGGGGAAGAAAGGGTGCGCATCACGCGCACCTCGCCGCCAAGCCAGCAGGCCGTGACGTTCCACGCGGCGCCGGCCCCGGCCGTCGCACCTGCCGCCGTGTCGGTGCCCGAGGTCGTTCCAGCGGCGGACGCGGGGCATACGGTGAAGAGCCCGATGGTGGGAACGTTCTATCGCTCAGCATCGCCGGGCGCTGCACCGTTCGTCGAGATCGGCGACACGGTTGCGCAGGGCGACACGCTGTGCATCGTCGAGGCGATGAAGCTGATGAACGAAATCGAAGCCGACGCGGCGGGCACGATCAAGGCGATCCTCGCCGAGAACGGGCAGGCGGTCGAATTCGGGCAGCCGTTGTTCGTCATCGAATAGCAGGCGCGCATGGCTGCGCCGAGTCCCGACAAGCTGTTCGACAAGATATTGATCGCCAATCGCGGCGAAATTGCGTTGCGCGTGCAACGCGCGTGTCGCGAACTCGGCATCAAGACTGTCGTCGTGCACTCGGAAGCCGATCGCGACGCGAAGTACGTCGCGCTCGCCGACGAGTCCGTATGCATCGGGCCGCCGCCCTCCGCGCAAAGCTATCTCAACATTCCCGCGATCATCGCCGCCGCCGAGGTCACGGATGCGCAAGCGATTCATCCCGGCTATGGGTTCCTGTCCGAGAACGCCGATTTTGCCGACAAGGTCGAGCGTTCGGGCTTCGTCTTCATTGGCCCGAAGTCGGAAACGATCCGCCTGATGGGCGACAAGATCAGCGCGCGCAACGCGATGGCGAAAGCCGGCGTGCCCTGCGTTCCCGGCTCGGAGGGCGCGCTGCCCGACGACCCGAAGGAGATCGTGCGCATCGCGCGCACCGTCGGCTATCCGGTGATCATCAAGGCCGCCGGCGGCGGCGGGGGGCGCGGGATGCGCGTCGTGCACACCGAAGCCGCGCTGCTCTCTGCGGTGACGCTCACGCGCGCCGAGGCGCAGTCGGCTTTCGCGAACCCCGTCGTCTACCTCGAGAAGTTCCTTCCCTCGCCGCGGCACGTCGAGATC
>DASSEA010000247.1:0-2292 GCA_035696805.1 Casimicrobiaceae bacterium | reverse complement strand
TACCGAACGGCACACGGGAAAACGCCATGGTGAACGAACTCGACTACCTGAAGGAATCGGCATCGCAGACCGCGGGGCCGTACGTGCACATCGGCCTCGCCCCGCACCAGGCGGGCTTCGACATCTTCGAAACGAATTTCTCCAACGTCATTGCCGGGCCGCAGACGAAGGGCGAGCGCATCACGATCGAAGGTCGCGTCATCGACGGTTCAGGCACGCCGGTGCGCGACGTGCTGATCGAGCTCTGGCAGGCGAATGCGGCCGGCAAGTACGACCACCCCGCCGACCGCCAGGACAAGCCGCTCGATCCCGCGTTCCGCGGCTGGGGACGCGCGTGCTCCGATTTCAAGACGGGTGTCTGGACCTTCGAGACGGTCAAGCCCGGTTCGGTCGCCGGGCGGGCCGGACGTGCCATGGCGCCGCACGTGAGCCTGTGGATCGTCGCGCGCGGCATCAACATCGGCCTCAACACGCGCATGTATTTCTCCGACGAGGCGGAAGCGAACGCAGCCGACCCGGTGCTGAACCTGATCGAATGGGAAGTTCGGCGCAACACGCTGATTGCGCAGCGCGAAGCGCGCGGCGGGGCAACCGTCTACCGTTTCGACGTTCACCTCCAGGGGCCGCAGGAAACGGTGTTCTTCGACATCTAGGCGCCGCGGGAGCAACCATGGCCGTCGACTTCGAACTTCCACCCGACCTCGCTGCGCTGCAGGGCCGGGTACGCGCGTTCATCGCAGATCAGGTCGTACCCTTCGAAGCGGACGCGCGCCGCACGCCGCATGGCCCGACCGATGAACTGCGGCGCGAACTGATCGAACGTGCCCGCAACGCCGGCGTGCTATCGCCGCACGTGGCGCGTGAATACGGCGGCCTCGCGCTGTCGCACGTCGCACGCGCGGTCGTGTTCGAGGAAGCCGGCTATTCGCCGCTCGGCCCGATCGCGCTGAACGTCGCGGCGCCGGACGAAGGGAACATGCATCTGCTCGAAGCGGTCGCAACGCCCGCGCAGAAGGAACGGTGGTTGCGCCCGCTCGCGACCGGAACGATTCGCTCCTGTTTTTGCATGACCGAACCCGCGCCGGGGGCGGGCTCGGACCCGTCGATGCTCGCAACGACGGCGGAACGCGACGGCGACGACTACGTGATCAACGGCGGCAAGTGGTTCATTACCGGCGCGCAGGGTGCCGCGTTCGCGATCGTGATGGCGAATGCCAAGGATGCCGGCGCGACGATGTTCCTGTCGGACATGAACGCGGCCGGCATCGTGCTCGAGCGCGCGATGGGCAGCCTCGACACCTGCTTCACCGGCGGACACGGCGTCGTCCGCTTCGAAGGCCTGCGCGTCCCCGCGGCCGACGTGCTGGGCGAGATCGGCAAGGGTTTCCGGTACGCGCAGGTGCGGCTGTCGCCGGCGCGCCTTACGCATTGCATGCGCTGGCTCGGCGCTGCACGACGCGCGCACGATGTCGCGGTTGCCTACGCGCGGCGGCGTCACGCATTCGGCAAGCCGATCGGCGAGCACGAAGGGGTCGGCTACATGCTCGCCGACAACGAGATGGACCTGCATGCGGCGCGCCTCGCGATCTGGCACTGCGCCTGGGTCCTGGACCAAGGCGAACTCGCGTTGCACGAGTCGAGTCGCGCGAAGGTGATCGTGTCGGAAGCGACGTGGCGCATCGTCGATCGCTGCGTCCAGGTCCTCGGTGGACAGGGGGTGACGGACGAGACGATCGTCGCGCGCATCTTTGCCGATCTGCGCGCGTTTCGCATCTACGACGGCCCCTCGGAAGTGCACCGATACAGCATCGCCCGGCGCATTCTTCGCGGTCAACGCACGCCCGTGACCGACGCGACGGCTGCGTGAGCGGCGAGGTCGCCGACCCGACCGCGGCCACCGCACTCGCGCAGTGGCTGCGCGACGCGATGCGCGCGGGGGCCGTTCGCGTCACCCGCTACGCGCGACTATCCGGCGGGGCCATCCAGGACAACTGGTCGCTCGACGTCGACGTCGACGGCGGCGCGTTTCACGGTGCCCATCGCTACGTGCTGCGCACCGATGCACCGTCGACGGTTGCATCGAGCCTCACGCGTGCGCAGGAATTCGCCGTGTTGCGCGTCGCGCACGCGGCCGGCGTCGCGACTCCCGCGCCGCTGCTGCTATGCACGGACCCACGCGTCATCGGACGCACGTTTTTCATCATGGAGCGTATGGGCGGCATCGCGCAGGCGCATCGCCTCACGCGCGAGCCGGCGCTCGTCCCCGACGCACCTGCGCTCGTGCGATCGCTC
>DASSEA010000246.1:0-4119 GCA_035696805.1 Casimicrobiaceae bacterium | reverse complement strand
GCAGCGGGTCAAACGCCGCGTGTCGATGATGAAGATCAATTCCGCGACCCGGCCGGTTACTGTAATGTCGCCAGGCTGAGGCGATTTGCCCGGCTTTTCTTTCTTGCCGCCCGATGAAATCCGACGACCCCAAGCATCTTCGCGCCGCCCTCCCCGCAGCATTGCCGCCGCAGGCGATTTCCGAGGAAGTTCTTCTCGAAAAATACGCGAAGGGCGCCGAGCGCACGATCGAGGACGTGCGCCGGCGCGTCGCGCGCGCGCTCGCCGTCGTCGAGGCGCCCAACAAGCGTGCGCAGTGGGAGGAATCGTTTCATCGCGCGCAGCAGAACGGCTTCATCCTCGGCGGACGCATCAATTCCGCGGCAGGCACCGACCTCAAGGCGACGCTCATCAACTGCTTCGTGCAACCCGTGGGCGACAGCATTTCGGGTGACGAGAAAGGGGTTGGCATCTACGTCGCATTGCAGGAGGCCGCCGAGACGATGCGCCGCGGCGGCGGCGTCGGCTACGACTTTTCGCGCATCCGGCCGCGCGGCGCCTACGTCCGCGGCACCGACAGCCGCGCGAGCGGCCCGATCTCGTACATGCGCGTGTTCGATCAGAGCTGCGAAACCGTCGAATCGGCGGGCTCGCGGCGCGGCGCGCAGATGGGCATCCTGCGCTGCGACCATCCCGACATCGAGGCGTTCGTTCACGCGAAGGACGACGGCAGCCTCACCAACTTCAACATCTCGGTGGCAGTGACCGACGCGTTCGTCGAGGCCGTGCGCGACGACTGCGACTGGGACCTCCTGCACACCGCGCCACCGGCAGCCGATCTCATCACGGACGGCGCACATCAGCGCAAGGACGGCCAGTGGGTGTATCGCACGGTCAAGGCGCGTGCGCTGTGGGACGAGATCATGCGCTCGACGTACGATCACGCCGAGCCGGGCGTCGTATTCATCGACACGATCAACCGCGAGAACAATCTTTCGTACTGCGAAACGATCGAGGCGACCAACCCGTGCGCGGAGGAAGCGCTGCCTCCGTACGGCTGCTGCGACCTCGGCAGCATCGACCTTACGCGCTTCGTGCGCCAGCCGTTCACTTCAGGCGCGGAGTTCGACTTCCACGGCTTCGCGGCGACGGTCGCCGTCGGCGTGCGCATGCTCGACAACGTGCTCGACGTCACGGCGTGGCCCCTCCCGCAGCAGCAGCAGGAGGCGATGGCCAAGCGGCGCGTCGGCCTCGGCTTCACGGGTCTCGGTGACGCGCTGATCGAACTTGGGCTGCGTTACGACGCCGACGAAGGGCGCGCGACGGCGGCCCGCATCGCCGAAACGATGCGCGACGCAGCGTACGAGGCGTCGGTCGGCATCGCGAAGGAGAAGGGCGCATTCCCGCTGCTCGACGCGGACAAGTATCTCGAGGCGCCGCGCTTTGCCGCGCGCCTGCCCGAGGCGATCAAGACTGCGATCCGCGCGCATGGCATCCGCAACAGCCATCTGCTCGCAATCGCGCCGACGGGGACGATCTCGCTCGCGTTCGCCGACAACGCGTCTAACGGCATCGAGCCTGCGTTCAGCTGGACGTACAAGCGGCGCAAGCGGATGCCCGACGAATCGATGAAGGAGTTCCTGGTCGAGGATCACGCGTATCGGGTGTTCCGGCACCAGCACGGGCTCGACGAGGATGTAGAGATCGTCAAATACGACGCGTCCAATCCGCACCAGCCGGGCGAGCCGTGGACCGCCGCCGACGGCACGCGTCGCGCGCTGCTGACGCCCGCGTTCGTGAGCGCTCTCGAGATGAGCGCGCAGGATCACATGCGGATGAACGCCGTCGTGCAGCCGTATGTCGACACCGCGATCAGCAAGACGGTCAACGTCCCCGTCGACTATCCGTTCGCCGCGTTCGAGGACCTGTACTTCGAGGCGTGGAAGGCAGGCCTCAAAGGCATCGCGACGTATCGGCCGAACGAGGTGCTGGGCGCGGTGCTCGAAGTCGCATCGCCTGCGGCACCGGCGTCGGCGCGCGAGGACCTCGACGTCGCCGATCCCGACCGGCGCATCCGCCTCGATCGCACGACCGAACCGCCGCTCGCGAGCCTCCGCTGGCCGGGGCGCCCCGAACTGCCTGACGGCAATCCGTGCTGGACGTACGTCGTGCGCCATCCGCTCGGCGACTTCGCCGTCTTCATCGGCCATATCGAGAATGGCGTCGCGTACCCGTTCGAGGTGTGGATCAACGGTGCCGAGCAGCCGCGAGGGTTGGGGGCGATCGCAAAGACGCTCTCGATGGACATGCGTACCGACGATCGCGCGTGGCTCGACATGAAGCTGTCCGCGCTGCAGAAAGCGGTCGGGGACGACGCGTTCGACATGGCGATGCCGCCCGATGGTCGCAAAGTGCGCGTGCCGAGCCTCGTGTCCGGCTTCGCGAAGCTGATCCGCTATCGCGTGAACGAGCTCGGCGCGTTCGCGAGCGAAGAATCCGGGAACACGCCCGTCGTCGACGCACTGATGGGCATCAAGGAGCCGAAGGCCGGCCCCGACGGCACGCTGTCGTGGACCGTCGACGTCATCAACCACACGACGGGCGACGACTTCGTGCTGTTCCTCAAGGAGCTGATCATGCCGAACGGCCAGCGGCGGCCGTACTCGATGTGGCTGTCCGGCGAGTACCCGCGCGTGCTGGACGGCCTCTGCAAGGCGCTTTCGCTCGACATGCGCGTGTACGACCCCGCCTGGATCGGCATGAAGCTGCGCAAGCTGCTGAACTACGGCGAGCCGAATGGCGAGTTCATGGCGCGCATTCCAGGCTCGAACAAGGCGCAGACGTACGCGTCGACGATCGCGTACCTCGCGCAGCTGATGATCCACCGCTACGCGATGCTCGGCATCCTCACCGAGGAAGGTTATCCCGTGGCTGCGGCCGGCATCCTCGACGTGCCGGAAACCGAGCAGGCGAAGCGCGCGTACAAGACGCTGCCCGGCAAGAAGTGTCCCGAATGCGGGAACAAGGCGATGATCCGCAAGGACGGGTGCGATTTCTGCACGGACTGCGGCTATACGGGCGCGTGCGGGTAATGGGTTCGACGCTCGCATGAGCACCATCGATCAGCGCGTGGTCAATCTCGACGACCTCAAGCTCGAGCATTTCGAGAAAGGCGCCCAGTTCGCCTCCGACGCCGTCCGCATCGGTCCGCTGCTTGGCGCAAAGCACCTCGGTTATTCATACGACGTCGTGCCGCCCGGCAAGCGCTCGTGCCCGTTCCACAGCCACCGGGGCGAAGAGGAGATGTTCTTCATCCTGCGCGGCAGCGGCACGCTGCGCTACGGCGACGAAACGCGCCGGATTCGCGCGGGTGACGTCATCGGCTGCCCGACCGGCGGTCCGGAAACGGCGCATCAGATCGTGAACGACTCGGATGACGAACTCGCCTACCTGTCGGTGAGCACGATGATGCCCGTCGAGATTTGCGAGTATCCCGATTCCAACAAGGTGGGGACGTTCGCGGAAGGCTTTCGGCACATGACGCGCCGCGAGCACCATCTCGATTATTGGACCGACGAGGTCTGACGTGCGTCAACCCTGCGACGGATGACGGCACTCGTCATCAATGGCGCGACGCGCCTGATCCCGATCATCGGCGACCCCATCGCGCAGGTGAAGTCGCCGGCCGGCGTCACGCTCGCATTGCAGCAGCGTGGAGTCAACGCCGCCTGCGTGCCTGTTCACGTCGCGGCGGACGACGTCGAGGCGTTCATCGACGCCGCGGAGCGCGTGCAGAACATCGACGGCATCATCGTCACGGTGCCGCACAAGTTTGCTGCGTATCGACACTGCAGCAGTGCGACCGGTCGCGCGCATCTGCTCGGCTCCGTGCAGATCCTCCGTCGCAACGCCAACCGCACGTGGCACGGCGACCATCTCGACGGCGAAGGCTTCGTCGCCGGCATTCGAGCGGCCGGATGCAAACCCGAGGGCAGCCGCGCACTGCTCGTCGGCGCGGGAGGCGCGGGTTCGGCAATCGCGCTGGCTTTGCTCGACGCCGGCGTTGCAACCCTCGCGATTCACGACACGGATGCGACACGCAGCGACGCACTCCGCGCGAAACTCGCGCCGCGCTACGGC
>DASSEA010000245.1:0-3681 GCA_035696805.1 Casimicrobiaceae bacterium | reverse complement strand
ACGACGGCGAGTCGTAGCGCAGCGAGTTGCCCAGACGCGCGTCGAAGCCGCCGTCGGCCTTCGACAGCGTGCCTTGTGCCCACAGCGTGGCCGTCGACAGGATCGACGTCGTGTACGTCGGCACGTTACCGAAGATCGGGTGCATGTCGTCCAGGGGCATCAGGAAGTGGCCCGCCTTGAACGTGCCCCAGCTGCCTTGGAGGCCGACGAACGTTTCGCGGCCGCCGAGGTTGCCGGTATTGGTGTCGCCGTTGACGCTCGACTCGATCTGGAAAATGGCATTCAGGCCGCCACCCAGCGATTCCGTGCCACGAAGACCGAAGCGCGATGAGTTCGAGCTGAGGCGCGTCACGGTGGGGTTCGAGCCATCGGGTTGCCGGCCATTGACAGCTTCGAACGTGATGTTCAGCCGGCCGTACAACGTGACGTTCGCAGTCTGCGCATGCGCAGCCAGCGGAGCGCCAAGAACGCCCGCGACAGCGACAGCAACGAGCTTCTTTTTCATTGAGTCTCTCCTCTAACGGAAAAATTTGGCAAGGAAACCGCCTTTTGCGCCTGCCATCGGAACCTTCTCAACTCTTACGAGAAGTTGCGACCCATTGTGCCAAACGGGGGAAAGCATTGGCAAGGCAACTCTCGGCGCGCATTCGCATGCCTTGCATGCTGTTGTGCCGAAGCAACATCGGAGCGTGCAGGATGGCGGGGCGGTCCAGCGTGAGCGTTGCGCGCTAAAATGATGATCGACAAGGAGAAAAGCTCGATTCCTCCGCGGTCGTTCGCCGTGCGCCGCGGAACGGCCTTTTTTTCCGTGATAACCACCGGGTGGAAGGCCGCTTGCACTGCCGATCGTTGCTTGGAAACGCGATTTTGCGCGAAAAAACGCCGTCGCAATGCCGGCGACGCCCGACCCGGTGATGGACGCCCTTTTCACCGCACCGTTGGTGGCAGCCGTGATCAGCGCGACGGCGGTCTTCGTCCTCTGGCGCAAGGCGCCCGCGTTGCCTCCCGACATCCCGAACCGCCGCTCGCTGCACGTCACCCCGGTACCACGCGCAGGCGGTTACGCGGTCTGGCTCGGCTATCTGGCGTCGACGTTCATCGCCGCTCCGCCGTTTCCCGGCGGTGTACTGGCGTGGCTTCCGGCGTGGGCGGCGCTCGCCGGCGTATCGGCGCTCGACGACATCCGCGAAGTGCGCGTGTTGCCGCGGCTCGCCGTGCATGGTGGCGCGGCGTTGTGGACGGCGTACTTTCTGGCAACGCATTGGCGAGCGCCGCTCGACATGTCCTCGGTCGCGGCGTTGACGTTCATGCTCGCCGTCGTGATCGCATGGTCGTCGAACCTCTACAACTTCATGGACGGCACGGACGGACTTGCGGCGTCGATGGGCGCGATCGGATTCACGGCGTACGGGCTCGTGTTCCTGGTCGCCGAGGACGCGCGCGCGTTGCAGGCGTGGGCGCCCGCATGCCTTGCCGTGGCTGCCGCGATCCTGCCGTTCCTCGCGGTGAACCGGCCGCCCGCGTCGATGTTCCTCGGCGATGCCGGCGCCGTGCCGCTCGGTTATCTGGCCGCCGCGTTCGGCGCCGCCGGTGTCGGCGCCGGCGCGTGGCCGGTGTGGTTTCCGCTGCTCGTGTTCCTGCCCTTCGTCGGCGATGCGACGCTGACGCTCGTCCGCCGCGCGCGACGCGGCGAGCGCCTGTGGGAAGGTCATCGCGGCCACTTCTACCAGCGGCTCCATCAACTCGGCGCCGGGCACGCAGGCACGCTCGCCGTCTACGTTGCCGCGATGATCGGATCGGCGGGGACGGCGCTCGTCTGCCGCGTACGCGCACCCGATTCAGGTTGGTGGGCGCTCGCTGCGTGGATTGCTGTGGTCTGCATGCTGTTCGCGACGATTGATTATCATTGGCGCAAGAAGACCAACATCCCCGCGCATCTGCCCCCATGACGCTTCGCTTGAACTGGCGTGCGGCGCTCGCCTTCCTGCACGACACGTGCATGGCTGCGATCGCGTGGTCGGGCATCTACTGGCTCCGATTCAATCTCGAACTGCGCGAGCCGTTTGCCACCGACATGTGGTTCACGCTCGCGTGGATCCTGCCGCTGCAGGCGGGCATCTTCCTGGCGCTCGGTCTCTATCGCGGCCTGTGGCGTTTTGCGAGCCTGCTCGATCTGCAGCGGATCGTGCTCGCCGCGGGACTCGGCGCGATCCTCATTCCGCTCGTGCTCGTCATGCTGAAGCTGCAGGCGGTCGTGCCGCGCAGCGTGCTGTTCTTCTATCCGATCGTGCTGATCTTCCTGATGGCCGGGTCGCGCTTCGCGTTTCGGTTGTGGAAAGAGCACCGGTTGTACAGCCCGCTCGCCGCGCTCGGTGAGCCGGTCATCGTCGTCGGCGCGGGCGAGGCGGGCGCGCGACTGACGATCGAAATGGCGCGCAGCCGCCAATGGCGCGTCGTCGGCCTGCTCGACGACGACGTCACCAAGCACGGACGGCTTCTTCGCAACGTCAGCGTGCTCGGTCCGATCGCCGAGCTCGAAACCTGGGTCCGGCGCTACGGTGTGCGCAAGGTGATCATCGCGCTGCCTTCCGCGAATCACGTCGTGCGCCGGCGCGTCGCCGAGCTGTGCGCCGCGGCGAGCGTCGAAGCGCTCACGGTCCCGGCCTACGAGGACCTGATGTCGGGTCGCACACCGCTCACGATGGTGCGCACCGTCGAGCTCGACGACCTGCTGGGCCGCGACCCGGTGGTGCTCGACAACGCGGGCATCGCCGAATGGCTCGGCAATCGCGTGGTGATGGTGACCGGCGCCGGCGGATCGATCGGCTCCGAACTGTGCCGGCAAATCGCACGCTTCCGCCCTGCGCGGCTCGTGCTGTTCGAGCTGTCCGAGGCGGCGCTCTACGAAATCAAGACCGCGCTCGTCGATGCGTTTCCGCAGCTCGGCGTCGTCGCGGTCGTCGGCGACGTCAAGCACGCGTCGATCGTCGAGGAAACGCTCGCGCGCGAAAAGCCCGACGTCATCTTTCACGCGGCGGCGTACAAGCACGTGCCGCTGATGGAGGAGATGAACGCGTGGCAGGCGGTCCGCAACAACGCCTACGGCACGTGGGTGCTCGCGCGCGCGGCGGTGGCGGCGAAGGTCGAGAAATTCGTGCTCGTGTCGACGGACAAGGCGGTCAATCCGACGTCGGTGATGGGCGCGACCAAGCGCGTCGCCGAGCAGGTATGCCAGAGCCTGCAGGACGGCGTGACGCAGTTCGTCATCGTCCGCTTCGGCAACGTGTTCGGAAGCGCAGGCAGCGTGATCCCGCGGTTCGCCGAGCAGATCGCGCGCGGGGGGCCGGTGACGGTGACGCATCCGGACATCACGCGCTTCTTCATGTCGTCGGCCGAAGCGACGCAGCTTCTGCTGCAGGCGGGCCTGCAGGGGAAAGGCGGCGAGATCCTGACGCTCGACATGGGCGAACCGGTGCGAATCGTCGATCTCGCGCGCGACATGATCCGCCTCTACGGCGCCGATCCCGATCACGTCGCGATCGTCTTCACGGGGTTGCGTCCCGGTGAAAAGCTCTACGAGGAGCTGCTCGCTTCCGAAGAGGCGACGAAACCGACGCCGCACCCGAAGTTGCACATCGCACAGGCGCGCGCAGCCGATCGCGATGCGGTGAAGCAGCTCGT
>DASSEA010000244.1:0-10897 GCA_035696805.1 Casimicrobiaceae bacterium | reverse complement strand
GGGAGGTCGAGGATGCGCTGTCCACGCTGCGCATCCTCGTGGAGGAAGCGGCCGTGCAGCAGCTGGCGCTCGCCGCGGCGCGCCAGTCGCTCGAACTGACGACCAATCAGTACAAGGCGGGCCTGGTGGGATTCCTGAACGTCGTCGTCGTCCAGGCGCAGGCGTTCGCCGAGGAACGCGACGCGATCGACCTCCAGGGCAGGAGGTACGCGGCGACGGTCGATCTGATCAAGGCGCTGGGTGGCGATTTTTCTCCGCCAAACCCTTGAAATAGCGGCAGGGTCGTCGTACTATTAGCACTCGCAATGACTGAGTGCTAACAGGCGGCAGATGCGCGGCCAACCCGCGCGACACTTCCCGCGTATCGGCGACCCAAGTCCTTGTTTTCCAGTCGAATAATTTTCAGGAGTGAGCACTGACATGAAGCTTCGTCCCCTGCACGACCGCATTATCGTCAAGCGCCTCGAAGAGGAGCGTAAATCGGCCGGCGGAATCGTCATTCCGGACACGGCCGCCGAAAAGCCTTCGATGGGGGAAGTGGTCTACGCGGGCCCTGGCAAGACCGACGACAACGGCAAGCTGGTGGCCATGGGCGTCAAGCCCGGCGACAAGGTCCTGTTCGGCAAGTACTCGGGCCAGGAATTCAAGCTCGAAGGCAAGGACCTGCTCCACATGCGTGAAGACGACATCATCGGCATCGTCGACTGAACCCAACCCCTTAAAGCATACGTAGGAGAATCAACATGGCAGCTAAAGACGTCCGCTTCGGCGAAAACGTCCGCAACCGGATGGTTTCCGGCGTCAACGTTCTCGCGAACGCCGTCAAGATCACGTTGGGCCCCAAGGGCCGCAACGTCGTCCTCGAGCGCAGCTTCGGCGCCCCGACGATCACCAAGGATGGTGTGTCGGTCGCGAAGGAAATCGAGCTCAAGGACAAGTTCGAGAACATGGGCGCGCAGATGGTGAAGGAAGTCGCGTCGAAGACGTCCGACGTCGCCGGTGACGGCACGACGACGGCAACCGTTCTTGCGCAATCGATCATCGCCGAAGGCATGAAGTACGTCGCCGCCGGCATGAACCCAATGGACCTGAAGCGCGGCATCGACAAAGCGGTCATCGCCGTCGTCGAGGAGCTGAAGAAGATCAGCAAGCCGTGCACGACCAGCAAGGAAATCGCACAGGTCGGCGCGATCTCCGCCAATGCGGATGAATCGATCGGCACGACGATCGCCGAAGCGATGGACAAGGTCGGCAAGGAAGGCGTGATCACCGTCGAAGACGGCAAGGGCCTCGAGAACGAGCTCGATCTCGTCGAGGGCATGCAGTTCGACCGCGGCTACATCTCGCCGTACTTCATCAACAATCCGGACAAGCAGGTCGCCGTCCTGGAAGACCCGTACATCCTGCTGCACGACAAGAAGGTCTCGAACATCCGGGATCTGCTGCCGCTGCTCGAGCAGGTCGCCAAGGCCGGCCGCCCGCTGCTGATCGTCGCCGAAGACGTCGACGGTGAAGCGCTCGCGACGCTCGTCGTCAACAACATCCGCGGCATCCTGAAGACCGTCGCCGTCAAGGCGCCGGGGTTCGGCGACCGTCGCAAGGCGATGCTCGAAGACATCGCGATTCTCACCGGCGGTACCGTCATCGCCGAGGAGCTCGGCCTCAAGCTCGAGAACGCGTCGCTCAAGGATCTGGGTCGTGCGAAGCGCGTCGAAGTTGCGAAGGAAGATACGACGCTCATCGACGGCGCGGGTGAAAAGGCCGCGATCGAGGCGCGGGTGAAGAACATTCGCAAGCAGATCGAAGAAGCCACGTCCGACTACGACAAGGAAAAGCTGCAGGAGCGGGTCGCCAAGCTCGCCGGCGGTGTCGCGGTGATCAAGGTCGGCGCGGCGACCGAAGTCGAGATGAAGGAAAAGAAGGCCCGCGTCGAGGACGCGTTGCACGCGACCCGCGCAGCGGTCGAGGAAGGCATCGTCGCCGGCGGTGGCGTCGCCTATCTTCGCGCGCGTGCCGGCGTGAAGAACCTGAAGGGCGACAACGCCGACCAGGACGCGGGCATCAAGATCGTGCTCCGTGCGCTGGAAGAGCCGATGCGGCAGATCGTCAACAACGCCGGTGACGAGCCGTCGGTCGTCGTCAACAAGGTCGCTGAAGGCAAGGGCAACTACGGCTTCAACGCCCAGACCGGGGAGTACGGCGACCTGGTGGAAATGGGTGTCGTCGATCCGACCAAGGTGGCGCGCTTCGCGCTGCAGAACGCGGCGTCGGTGGCAAGCCTGATGCTGACGACCGACGCGATGGTCGCGGAGCTTCCGAAGGACGACAAGCCGTCGATGCCTGGCGGTGGCGGTGGCATGGGCGGCATGGGCGACATGGACATGTGATTTAGTCGCACCGAACGCCGTACTGCAGTGACGACAGGCCCGCAGCGATGCGGGCCTGTTTGTTTGGGGCAAGCCGGTACGGCCCAGGCCCTCGACCCCTCGCTGCAGGCCCGCGCCCTTCGATGCCCGGGCGTTGCGGCGACGCCACCGTGAATGGCCGGCGCGCCTTTTTTCGCGCGGGGTTGTCGGCGACAGATGAGAAAATGCCTTAGACTGACTGCGGCCCGCGTAAAGTCCGGGAAACCGCATCCGTTATGCTTCAGTCATCGTCCGCGGAAGTCGTGTCGAAGCGCCCGGTTCGCGGCATGCGATGACAGCCGGCCTGATCTTCGGGATTGCCGTCATCACGCTGGCCGCGGTGATCGTCGCCGGCCTGATGCGCCGCAATCGCGAGGCGCCGGTGGGTGCCCGATCGTCGATCGACGGCCCGACCGCCGTCGCCCAGTGGACCGAGGGCGAAACGACGCGCCTCCTGTCGTCCGCCGAAGTGCCGGGTCTCTATCTGTTGCGGCCGCGCTTCCTGTCGAAGGCCGAAAACGTCGTCTTTCTGCTGCTCAAGGCCGCCTTTCCGCGTCATGAAATTTTCGCCCGCGTGCGGTTGGCTGACGTTCTGCAGGTCAAGATCGGTCCGCAGGGCATGGAGCGGCTCCGCGCCTTTCGCAAGATCGCGAATCAGCACGTCGGCTTCGTCGTCTGCGACCGCGACATGACGATCGTCGCCATCGTCGATGCGAAGGAGCCCGACCAGGTGATCGATCCCCGCGACCAGAAGCTCGAAACGATCAAGCAGCGCTGCCTGCAGGCGGCGCAGGTCAAGTACGTCTGCATCTACCCGCCGCAGCTGCCGCGTTACCGGGAGCTGCGCGAGCAGATCCTCGGCCCCGCCGCCGAGCTCGTCTAGCCGGATCTGCCGGAGTCCTCCCGGCCATCGCGGGCGTGATGGGGGCGAGCCGGACTATTTCGCGATGTAGTTCAGGTAGAGCCAGAGCACGAGCAGCGCGCCGACGATCGACAGGATCCAGCCGGCGGGATGGAACTTGCCGTCGGGCGATCGCCAGATCATCCCGCCGATGACGCCGCCGACGAGCGAGCCGACGATGCCGACGATCGCCGTCGCCCAGAAGCCCATTGCGATGGCGCCCGGGTACACCCAGCGCGCCAGTACGCCGACGATGAAGCCGACGATGATCATCCAGATGATCGACATGATGCCCACGAGTCCTCCTGGTCGGATCGAACACGGACGCCGCCTGCGCGCGCAAGCCTAGCACAGCGATGCATGCCGAAAGTAGGGTCAGGCTCGACCTTGCGGCCGCACCCGTCGCATTGCAGCGCGCGTACCGGGAAGTCGAGTCCGACCCACCTTTGAGCGTAAGGCCCTGGGCCGGTCGAACGACCATTGCCCATGCATCCCTGGCGAATCATCCTTGCGCTGTCCGTCGTGACGCTGACGTCGTCCGCGTTCGCGCAAACCTGCCGCGCAACCAGCGATGGGCGCGTGCGCCCGCTGGTCGAGCTCTATACGTCGGAAGGCTGCAACAGTTGCCCGCCCGCGGATCGGTGGCTCGCGTCGCGATTCGCGGCGCGAGACATCCGTGCGGTGCCGATCGCCTTTCACGTCGATTACTGGGACCGGCTCGGCTGGGTCGATCGCTTCGCATCGCCGGCCTACACGGCGCGCCAGTATGCGTCGATGCGCGCGAACCGCGCGACGTTCGTCTACACGCCGCAGGTGCTCGTGCAGGGGCGCGAATTTTCGGCATGGCGGGCAGGCGACGCAACGATCGACGCGGCTGCGCAACGTCCGGCGCGCGCGATGCTGGAAGCGAGCGCCACGCCATCGCGCACGTCGGTCGCCGTGGACATCCAGGCGACGATCGGCGACGCCGCGCTGCGCGACGACGCGCGCGTTTTCGTCGCGTTCGTCGACAGCGGCCTCCATTCCGATGTGCGCGCCGGAGAAAACCGCGGCGTGCGTCTTTCTCACGATCACGTCGCGCGGAGTCTTCACACGTCGGGTGCGCCGGATGCGCGAGGTCGCATCGGCATGCGCGTCGATATCGCGCGCCCCGTCGAAGCCGGTACGTCGCCCGCGATCGTCGCCTTCGTCCAGCGTGCGTCCAACGGCGACGTGCTGCAGACGCTCCCGCTGCCGCTCGACGGCTGCGGGGGATCCTGAGACGTCAGCGCGGCGCGGTGAGCACCAGATAGACCTTGGCGACGATCAGCAGCGCTTCCACGACGAGCACCACGAACAGCGCGACAAACCCGATGTGCCGGTCGAGCACCACGCGCGGCGTGATCGCGCGCGCGAGTTTCATCACGGGCGACGTGATCGCCTTCAGGATCGCATAGACGGGATTGGTTTCGCGCTTCGCGCCCGCCAGCACGTACAGCGCGCCCTGGCCGAGGAGCGCCATCAGCGCGACTTCGTTGACGGCCTTGGCGATGACGACGAGCTGCAGCATCACGGTGCCGGCTGCGCAACGTCGTGCTCGAGACGAGCGGTCATCTTCGGATCGAAGCCTCGCAACCGCTCGACGATCTTCAGGACCTTGTCGCGTCGGCCGAGCGAGTGATACGCCATCGCGAGCGCGTAGAACGCATGCGGATTCATGGGTTGCAGCCGCGCCGCTTCCTCCAGTGACTCGGCGGCTTCTGCATGGCGGCCGAGCGCGGCCATCGCGAGGCCCATGCCGAACCATGCGCGGTCGATGGCGGGATTCAAACGGACCGCGTCGCGAAATGCGGCGATCGCCGCTTCATGCTCGCCGGCACGTTCGCGGACGAAACCGAGATTGAAAGCGATGTCGCCGTCGGCCGGTGCAAGCGTTCGCGCTCGCTCGAGGTAGCGCGTGGCGACCGCATAATCGCCCTGCGCACCGTGCAGGTGCCCGAGTTCACTCGCCGCGCTCGCGCAATCGGGATCGAGCGCGAGTGCCGTGCGCAACGCGTCGGCCGCGCGGTCGCGCTGTCGCAGCAACAGCCAGAAGTGCGCCACTTTCAGATGGCGCCAGCAATCGAACGTCATCAGGCAATGCTTACGAGATCGCGCGCGAAGCGCCGCGGATGCCTGCCCGTGCCTCTACAAAGCAGGAAGCCCGCCGAAGCGGGCCTCCTCGCACGACCGGGGACGCGCCGTCACCCAGCCTGGGGGGACAGGGTGGCGCGCAGATTCGGATAGCGCACGTGTTCGACGAGCTCCCTGACCTTGGCACTCGGCTCGGGCGTCAGCAGGCTCACGATCCAGATGGTGATGAGACCCGCCGGCAGGCCGAAGATGCCGGCCGAGATCGGCGCCATGTTGAACCACTGGTTGGCCGCCACGCCGCCGAAGAACGGGTACGTACGCACCATGTAGTACATCGCGATGCCCAGTCCGACCACCATGCCGGCGATCGCTCCCCACTTGTTGGCGCGTTTCCAGAACACGCCGAGCACCAGCGCAGGGAAGAACGCCGAAGCGGCAAGCGAGAACGCCGCGCCGACGAGGAACAGGATGTTCCCCGGCTTGAGCGACGTCACGTAGGCCGCGATGACGGCGACGACCAGCAACAGCGCCTTCGACACGCTCACGCGGCGCTTCGTCGAAGCGTTCGGGTCGATCATCTTGTAATAGAGATCGTGCGACAGCGCGTTGGCGATCGTCAGCAGCAGGCCATCGGCCGTCGACAGCGCCGCCGCGAGGCCGCCTGCCGCCACCAGTCCGGACACGACATAGGGCAGGCCCGCGATCTCGGGCGTCGCCAGCACGATGATGTCAGTGCCGAGCACGATCTCGGCGAGCTGCACGATCCCGTCGCCGTTGACGTCCTTGATCGATAGCATGCTGGGATCGACCTGCGCCCAATTCGCCGCCCACGCCGGGAGCTGCGCGAAGCTGCTGCCGACGAGGAACGAGTAAACGTCGTATTTGGCGAGCACCGCAAGCGCGGGTGCGGTGAAGTACAGCAGGAAGATGAAGAACAGCGACCAGAACACCGAGTTGCGCGCTTCGCGGACGCTCGGCGTCGTGTAGTAGCGCATCAGGATGTGCGGCAACGCAGCGGTACCGAACATCATGCAGAACACGATGCCGAGGAAGTTGTTTCGCGCGATGTTGCGCGCCTCCTCGGTCGCGCCCGGGAACGGCGTTGCGTGCGGTTTGGGCGGCGCAGCGCGCGCGGCAAGTCCCTTCTCGGTCGTCCACATCGCCTTCGCCGCGTCAGCATCCGCGGGGAACGTCTTGAGCGCGTTCTCGGCCGCGGTGACTTCCGCAGCGGGTGCGTTGGCTGCTCTGAGGTCGGCAACCTTCTTCTCCGCCGCCGCCTTGGCGGTCGCGTACGAACCCGGCAAACCCTTGAGATTGGCGTCGGCGGCGTCGGCACGCGCCTTCAGGATCGAACGGACTTCCTTTTCCTTCGGGTCGTCGGTCAGGACTTTCTCGCGCTCGGTGACCTTCTGCAGCACCTGTCCGTAGGCGATTTGCGGAATCGGGTTTCCGGTGTACTTGAGTGACAGCCAAACCACGGGCGTGATGTAGGCAATGATCAGGATGATGTATTGCGCCACCTGCGTCCACGTGACCGCGCGCATGCCGCCGAGGAACGAACAGACCAGGATGCCGCCCAGGCCGACGAAGACGCCCACGCCGAATTCGAGTCCCGTCATGCGACTGGTGATGATGCCCACACCGTAGATCTGTGCCACGACGTAGGTGAACGAGCAGAGGATCGCCGCGAAGATGCCGACGCTGCGCACGATGTTTCCGCCGTAGCGCTCGCCGAGGAAGTCAGGAATCGTGAACTGGCCGAACTTGCGCAGGTAAGGCGCGAGGAACAGCGCGACGAGCACGTAACCGCCGGTCCACCCCATGACGAACGCAAGGCCATCGAACCCGGCGAGAAACAGCGTACCCGCCATGCCGATGAACGACGCCGCGCTCATCCAGTCCGCGCCGGTTGCCATCCCGTTGAAGAACGCCGGCACGCGGCGGCCCGCCACGTAGTACTCCGCGGCGTCCATCGTGCGGCTCATGATGCCGATGCCGGCGTAGAGGGCGATGGTCGCGAACAGGAACCAGTAGCCGATCCATCGCCGCGACATCCCGAGCTGCTCGGCGATGGCGAGCGCGATCAGGAACAGGATGAACCCCCCGGTGTACCAGGTGTAGTACTTCTTGAGCTGGCCGAAGAATGCCTTCTGGCTGAGCACCGCGGTAGTCATCGATCGTCTCCTTCGTCGACGTCGTACTGCTTGTCGAGATTGTTCATGTAGCGCGCGTAGATCCAGATCAGCACGACATAGACGATCAGGGATCCCTGCGCCGACATGTAGAACCCGAGGGGGAAGCCGAGGAAGGTGATTGCGTTCAGTTCGCGTGCGAACCACGCCTCGACGAACGTGACGACGAACCAGACGAGCAACAGTATTCCGGTGATGACGAGATTCTTGTGCCAGTACTCGCGATGCCTGGCCGTCAGTTCCATCGTGTCCTCCCGCTGAGTTTAAGAATGGCGCCGTGTTTTTTTGTTGGCGGCTCGGTTGCCGCACTTCTTCGAGGACCTGCCAACCGCTTTCCGGTCTGCGGTCGGGGCGATTCTACAGTAACGGGATGTCGCGGCAAGGGTGCCGGCCGGCGCCTTCGCGCTCGACCCGGGGCCTGTTGCCCACCCGCAACGCCCTTTTCTCGTCCCGGTCAGTAGCTGACACGCGCCAGGTAGGTTCGCTGCGACGCAACAAGCGCGTCCTTCAACGTGACGATTCCTTGCGCCGCGAGCAGGGGCAGCAGCTTGACGAAGATCTCCCCCGTGACGATCGCGTCGCCGAGCGACGTATGCCGACCGATGATGGGAATGCCCAAGCGGATCGCGTTCGCTTCCAGCTCGTGCTCGCGCAAGTTCGGGTGGACGACCGCCGACAGCAGCAGCGTGTCGAGCACCGGCTGAACGAAGCGTTGTCCGGTCTCGCGTTCCTTCAATTCCAGGAACCGCATGTCGAATGCGACGTTGTGACCAACGAGAACGGTGTCTTCCGCGAAACGGGCGAAACGCGGGAGCACGTCGACGATGGTCGGCTGGCCTTCGAGCATCGCGGCCGTGATGCCATGGATGCGGACCGACTCGGGCGACAGCGGCCGCCGCGGATCGACGAGCTGGTCGAAGCTCTCGTGGCGAAGCAATCGACCGTTCAGGATCCGTACCGCCGAGATCGAAACGATCTCGTCGCCTGCCGACGGGTTGAGTCCCGTCGTCTCGGTGTCGAAGACGGTGTACGCGAGGTCGCCGAGCGGCCGATTTTCGAATGCGCTGCTCGCGTCCGGCCGATCGAAAAGCTCGAAATCGTAGAACACCGGACGCGCGGCCAGCGGCACCGGGAACCGCGTCGCGGGTGTGTCGGTCGCCACGGGCAGTTGCATGCAGTACGTCACGCTGCCCGCCCGGCGGTCGGCGCGGCACCATTGCTCGGCGGCGTGACGCTCGGCGACTTCGCGGAGCGACAGCCGCCCGTGACCGTCCGCCGTCGGCAAGTCGTCTTGCGCCCAGGCGGCGACGACCGTCGCGTCGGTGCGAGGCGACCGCCAGGTCATCTCCAGGCCCGTGAACCGTCCTCCGGGCGAAAGCGTCAGCGCGAATTCGCGTACATCGTGCTCGCGGTTCAGCCTCGCGGCGAGTGCCGAGAACGCCTGCACGACCGCGAAGCTGTCGACGTTCAGCCATTGGCCCTCACCGTTGGTTTCCGCAGTGGCCGTCACGCCGGCAAGGCGCTGCAGGCTGCGCTGCAGCGTGCGGAGCAGGTCGTGCGCCTTCATCGCTTCGAGCGGCCAGTGCGAAACGGGGCCGCTGCCCCGATCGGCTGACGCGGCCTGCAGCCGCTCGGTCAAGCGAACGGCCTCGTCGCGGATGATCGCGATGAATTGATCGCGCCGCGCGGGTTCCATCGCGTCGTATCCGATCATCGTTTCGACCGCCGCGCGAATGCTCGCAAGTCCGGCTCGCGTGTCCTCGATCAGGGACTGCAGCAGACGATCGCGCGCTTCGCCGCCCTGCACGGCTCCCGTCACATCGTCGAGCGTGAGCACGAAACCGGTAATGGCTTCCGGTGCCGCTTCGTCGGCGCCGCGCACCGGCGCCATGCGCACGCGAATCAGGCGGCCGCGTGCCGTTGCCGCGAATTGCGACACCGGTCTCGGTTCGCCGCGGCGCAGCCGATCGCGCAGGAGATCGAGCGCATGTGCGATCGGATCGCGGTCGAGGATGCCGAACACCGAACGGCCGAGGCCGAGTATCCCGGCGTCGTGCGCTCCGCCCGCGCCGCCGCCGTCGAACATCGCGCGCGCGGCATCGTTGTAGAGCAGGATCAGTCCTTCGGCGTTGCAGACGAGGACGCTGTCCGTGAACTCGGACATCAGCGCTGCGAGCCGGCGCCGGTCCTCCTCGACGCTGGCGTTGGCTTCGCGAACGCGCAGCTCGACCTTGCTCAACGCGGACTGCTGGCGTTCGGCGAGCTCGTTCACGAGCTTTGCGAGCGACGCCGTTTCGGCGGGCCCTTCGACCGGTAAGCGATGCGCCGGATTGGCGTCGATGATCACGCGGGCGCCCTCCGCGAGGCGCGCGATGCCGCCGACGTACGCTCGGAACGCCGCACCCACCAGCAGCGTCAGCGCGACCAGCAGGAATGCGGCGAAGACGAGCACGAGGCCGCTCGAATCGTCGAGGATCGGCGTGAGCGCCGTCCTGAGCTCGCCCGGGACGCGCGACCACAGGACGAGACCGGCTGCGATCGCGATCGCAGCCACGATGACGAATACGATTCCGACGGCGACGGCGAGCTTCAGGTTCGAGCGAAACCTCGCAGAAGGCGTGTACGTCTCGCTCACGCGTCCAGCATCCGCTTGACCTGTTCGACCAGTTCGAGCGTGGAGAACGGCTTCGTGATATAGGCGTCGGCGCCCACCGCCAGCCCTTTGCTGATCTCGGTTTCCCGACCCTTCGCCGTCAGCATCACGATCCGCGTGCCGGCGAGCGCCGGCGTGTCGCGGATCGTCTGCGCGACCTGGTAACCGTCCTTGCGGGGCATCATGACGTCGAGCAGCACGACATCGGGCCGAAACTCGCCGAGAAGGGCGAGCGCTTCCTCGCCATTGCGCGCCGCCCGAACGTCGAAGCCGTTCTGGCGCATCAGGTATTCGAGCGCGACGACAATGTTGGGCTCGTCGTCGACGATCAGGACCTTGTGGGTCATGGCGACGAGCGCACCGCAGCACGCATCTCGGGCGGCGTGACGCGCGCGGGATCCAGCGCGGGCACGGTGAACGAAAACGTGGCGCCCGCTCCGGGAACGCTGCGCAACCACAGCCGGCCCCCGAAATGCTCGATTATCTGGCGGCTGATCGGCAAGCCCAGTCCCGTGCCGTGGGGTTTTGCCGTCAGCGTGTCGCCGGCCTGGTGGAATTTTTCGAAAATGAACTCCTGGTCTTCGTCGGCCACGCCGGGGCCATGGTCCGCCACGTCGACTTGGAAAAAGCCGTC
>DASSEA010000243.1:0-9447 GCA_035696805.1 Casimicrobiaceae bacterium | reverse complement strand
GGCGTTTCCATCGTCATCCTGCGCGCGGCGGACGTGCCGACGTACGTGCAATACGGCGCCGCCGATCTCGGCGTTGCCGGCAGGGACGTCCTGCTTGAGCACGGCTTGGAGGGTTTGTACCAGCCGCTCGATCTCGGGATCGGGCGCTGCAGGCTGGTCGTTGCGGCGCGGCGCGATTACGACTGGACGCGGTCCGTGCAGCGGGGCGGGCGCATTCGCGTTGCGACCAAGTACGTGCGCATTGCGCGCGAGCATTTTGCCGCCAAGGGCATGCACGTGGATCTTATCCGGCTCTATGGTTCGATGGAACTCGCGCCGCTCGCCGGCCTCGCGGACGCCATCGTCGATCTCGTTTCGACGGGGCAGACGCTGCAGGCGAACGATCTCGTCGCGGTCGAGGAAATCATGCCGATCAGCGCGCGACTCATCGTCAATCCCGGCGCGCTCAAGCTCAAGAGAGACGTCGTCAAGCCGTTGCTCGATGCGCTGGGGGATGCCGCCGTCGCGCCATTGCAGGCGGCATGAACGCCTCGGCACCCATGCTTTCCCTGCGCAGGCTCGACACGCGCGCGGCGGACTTTGACGACGTCCTCGACGCGCTGGTTCGCTTCGAGGCCGCACAGGACCCTGCGATCGACGCCACCGTCGCAGCGATCATCGCCGACGTGCGCCTGCGCGGCGACGCTGCAGTGCTCGACTACACCGAGCGTTTCGACGGCATCCGGGCTGCGCGCGTTGCCGATCTCGCGATCGCCGCGCAGACGATGCACGCTGCCTACGACGCGTTGCCGCCGGCCGAGCGCAGTGCGCTGGAAACGGCCGCCGCGCGGATACGCGCGTTTCACGAGCGGCAGAGGAACCCCGGTTTCGAAATCGCGGGCGACGATGGTACGCGGCTCGGGCAACGCGTCACGCCGATGGACCGCGTGGGTCTGTACGTTCCCGGCGGCAAGGCGGCGTATCCGTCGTCCGTACTGATGAACGCGATTCCCGCGCATGTCGCCGGCGTGCGCGACATCGTCATGGTCGTGCCGACGCCGGGCGGCGTACGCAATCCGCTGGTGCTGGCCGCGGCCCACGTCGCGGGCGTGACACGTGCGTTCACCATCGGCGGGGCGCAGGCAATCGCCGCGTTGGCGTACGGAACGGCCAGCATCCCCGCGGTCGACAAGATCTGCGGTCCGGGCAACGCATACGTCGCTGCGGCCAAACGGCGCGTGTTCGGCGTCGTCGGCATCGACATGGTCGCGGGCGCGTCGGAGATCCTCGTGATCGCGGACGAAACGGCGAATCCGGACTGGGTGGCGATCGACCTCTTTTCGCAGGCCGAGCACGACGAGCTCGCGCAGGCCATTCTGCTGTCGCCGGATCCGCAACTGATCGAACGCGTCGCGGCGAGTGCACAGCGCCTGCTCGCCGAAATGCCGCGTGCAGCGATCATCGCGGCATCGCTCGCCGGCCGCGGCGCGCTGATTCGCACGCGCGATCTGCACGAGGCCTGCGCGATCGCCAATCGGATCGCGCCCGAGCATCTGGAACTCGCCGTGCGCGACGCAGACGCACTGTTGCCGGATCTGCGGCACGCCGGTGCGATCTTCGTCGGCCATTACGCGAGCGAGGCGCTCGGCGATTACTGCGCCGGGCCCAATCACGTGCTGCCGACCGGACGGACCGCGCGCTTTTCGTCGCCGCTCGGCGTTTACGATTTCGAGAAGCGAACGAGCGTGCTGCGGATAGCACGCGCGACTGCGCAGGCCCTCGCCCCCGTTGCGGCGACGCTCGCAATCGGCGAAGGCCTGACGGCGCACGCGCGCTCGGCGCTGGCGCGGCTCGACGACGAGCCGACCGCACCGCGATGAACGACGCCCCACGCGACGCGGTCGATGCGGATCGCCGGCGCGCGCACGTCGATGCGACCGTGCGACCGGAAGTTCGTGCGTTGGCGCGGTACGCCGTTTCCGTCGCCGAAGGGTTCGTCAAGCTCGACGCAATGGAAAACCCGTACGAGCTTCCGCAGGAGATTCGCACGGCGCTCGCCGCGACGCTCGCGCGCGTGCCGGTCAATCGCTACCCCGACGGCAACGCGACCACGCTGAAGAACGCGCTCGCGGAGACTCTGGACCTCCGCCCGGGTACCGGGTTGATCGTCGGCAACGGATCCGACGAACTCATCCAGATCATCACCGCAGCGATTGCTGCGCCCGGCGCGACCGTGCTCGCGCCGCAGCCTTCGTTCGTCATGTACGAGCGAAATGCAGTCCTCTGTCAGGCGCGCTTCGTCGGCGTGCCGCTGACCCCCGCGTTCGAGCTCGACGTCGAGGCCATGCTGGAGGCGATTGGACGCGATCGGCCAGCGCTCGTGTGGCTCCCGTTCCCCAACAACCCGACCGGAAACCTGTTCGACGTCGGCGCCATCGAGCAGATCATTCGCGCGGCACCGGGTCTGTGCGCGATCGACGAGGCCTATTACGCGTACGCCGACGCGACGTTCCTTGCGCGCGTCCACGACTTTCCCAATCTCGTCGTCGTCCGGACGGTGTCGAAGATCGGCATGGCGGGACTGCGGCTCGGTTACGCGGTGGCGCACCCGGCGTGGATCGACGAGCTCGAGAAGATTCGACCGCCGTACAACGTGAACAGCCTCACGCAGGCGGCGGTGCCGGTGCTGCTGCGCCACGCCGGAATCCTTTCGCAACAAGCCGCGGCGATTCGCAGCGAGCGGGCGCGGTTGGCGTCCGCGTTGGGACGGATCCCCGGCATACGCGTGTTTGCTACGCAGACGAATTTCGTGCTCGCACGTTTGCCCGACGCGAGCGCAGCGTTCGCCGCGTTGCGCGAAGCGCGCATCCTCGTCAAGAATCTCGACGGCTCCCATCCGTTGCTTGCGAATTGCCTGCGCATCACCGTCGGCACGCCCGCCGAGAACGATGCACTGATCGACGTGCTGGTGCGCGCGGGACACGCCGGCGCGCATCCGGAGGAACGCGCATGAACGCACCGATGGAACTGCCGGCCCGCACCGCAGAGGTCGAACGCCGGACTGCGGAAACCGAGATCGCCGTTCGGGTCGCAATCGATGGCGCGGGCCGCACGAAGCTTGCGACCGGCATCGCATTTCTCGACCACATGCTGGACCAGGTCGGACGGCATGCGCTGTTCGATCTCGACATCAGCGCGAGCGGCGATCTGCACATCGACGCGCATCACACGGTCGAGGACGTGGGCATCACGTTCGGACAGGCTTTCAAGCGCGCGATGGGCGACAAGAAAGGCGTCCGCCGCTACGGGCACGCGTACGTGCCGCTGGACGAAGCGCTGTCGCGGGTCGTGCTCGACCTGTCGGGCCGGCCCGGGCTCGAGTATCACGTGCCGTACACCCGCGCGCTCGTCGGCACGTTCGACGTCGACCTCATTCACGAGTTCTTCCAGGGCTTCGTCAATCACGCGCTGATGACGCTGCATATCGACAACCTGCGCGGCAACAACGCGCACCACCAGGCGGAAACGGTTTTCAAGGCGTTCGCGCGCGCGCTCCGCATGGCGTGCGAGCGCGACTCGCGCTCGGTGGGCGACGTTCCTTCGACGAAGGGAACGCTGTAGGGTCCGATGAACGTTGCCGTCGTCGATTACGGAATGGGCAACCTGCGTTCGGTGGCCAAGGCGCTGGCGCACGTCGCACCGCAGGCGACGATCGCGGTGACCAGCCACGCCGATGTCATCCGCAACGCGGAGCGCGTCGTCCTGCCGGGACAAAGCGCGATGCCCGACACGATGGCGCATCTCGACGCGAGCGGCTTGCGGGACGCAGTCCTCGAGTGCGCGGCGAAGCGCCCGTTTCTCGGCGTTTGCCTCGGCCTGCAGATGCTGTTCGAGACGAGCGAGGAGGGGCCCACGCGTTGCCTCGGCGTGCTCCCCGGCCGCGTCGAGCGCTTTCGCGAGGACGCGATGACGTCTGCGTCCGGCGAGCGACTGAAGGTGCCGCACATGGGATGGAGTCCGGTGTCGCAGACGCGGGAACATCCGCTGTGGGACGGCATCGACGACGGCGAGCGATTCTATTTCGCGCACAGCTACTGCCCGGTGCCGGCCGATCCGAGCGTCACCGCGGCGACGACCCGCTATCCGGCGCCGTTTACTTGCGCGATAGCCAGGGCTAATATCTTCGCCGTGCAGTTCCATCCTGAGAAAAGCCAGCGCGCCGGCTTGCGGTTGCTCGCCAACTTCGTCGCCTGGGACGGGCACGCCTAGCCGCTCGCGCAAGCCGATCGCATCACCCGCGTCACCACGCTCCGCAGTCCTGCACCCATGCAGATCATTCCCGCGATCGACATCAAGGACGGGCATTGCGTCCGTTTGAAGCAGGGTGACCTGCAATCGGCGACGGTCTTTTCAGAGGACCCCGCCGCAATGGCGCAGCACTGGCTCGAACTCGGCGCGCAGCGGCTGCACCTCGTCGACCTGAACGGCGCCGTCGCGGGCAAGCCGAAGAACGAGCTGGCGATCCGCGAAGTCATCAGCGTCATCGGCGACGAGATCCCCGTTCAACTCGGCGGCGGCATCCGCGATCTCGACACGATCGAACGCTATCTGGACGACGGCGTCAGCTTCGTGATCATCGGCACGGCGGCGGTCAAGAATCCCGGCTTCCTGCACGATGCATGTTCGGCGTTTCCGGGACACATCATCGTCGGCCTCGATGCGCGCGACGGCAAAGTGGCGACCGACGGCTGGTCGAAGATGACCGGTCACGACGTCGTCGACCTCGCGCGCAAGTTCGAGGACTATGGCGTGGAGGCGATCGTCTACACCGACATCGGCCGCGACGGCATGCTGACCGGTGTCAATGTCGATGCGACGGTGAAGCTTGCGCGCGAGCTCAAGACGCCGGTCATCGCCAGTGGCGGGATCGCATCGCTGCAGGACATCCAGCAACTCGTCCCGCACGCGGGCGACGGCATCATCGGCGCGATCGCCGGCCGCGCGCTTTACGAAGGCAAGCTCGACTTCAAGGAAGCGTTGAAGGCGGCCAAGGGCGAGTGAGCTCGCGGGCCGCATGGGACTTGCGAAGCGCATCATTCCCTGCCTCGACGTCGCGGAAGGCCGCGTCGTCAAGGGCGTCAAGTTCGTCGCTCTGCGCGACGCGGGAGACCCGGTCGAAGTCGCGCGCCGTTACGACGAACAGGGCGCGGACGAACTGGCATTCCTCGACATTCGCGCGAGCATCGAGAATCGCGCGCTGCTCTACGACATGATCAACGCGGTCGCAGACCAGGTGTTCATTCCGCTGACCGTCGGTGGCGGCGTCAATTCGCTCGACGACGTGCGGGCATTGCTGAATGCCGGAGCCGACAAGGTGAGCATCAACACCGCCGCGGTTCGCGATCCCGACCTCGTCGCCGAAGCTTCAGCGCATTTCGGCGCCCAATGCATCGTCGCCGCGATCGACGCCAAGAAATGCGCCGTCGACGAATGGCAGGTGTTCATTCACGGCGGTCGCACGCCAACCGGCCTCGACGTCGTGCAGTGGGCCGTGGACGTCACGCAAGCAGGCGCGGGCGAAATTCTTTTGACGAGCATGGATCGCGATGGCGCGCGGAACGGCTTCGACCTGCGGCTGACGCGCGCGGTCGTCGACGCGACCGATGTGCCGGTGATCGCGTCGGGCGGCGTCGGTTCGTTGCGGCATCTCGTCGAGGGCGTGACGATCGGCGGCGCCGACGCCGTGCTCGCGGCGTCGGTTTTCCATTACGGCGAGTTCACGATCGGGCAGGCGAAGGCCGCGATGCGCGCCGCCGGCATCGAGGTCCGCGAATGTGTCGCAATGGGCCCGTCCGATGGATTGGCTTGACGCGATCCGCTGGAGCGACGACGGCCTGGTGCCGGCGATCGCGCAGGACGCCGCAACGCATCGCGTGCTGACGCTCGCATGGATGAACCGCACGGCGCTCGAGCGGACGAACGAAACGCGTGAAGCGCATTACTGGTCGCGCTCGCGCAGCGCGCTATGGCGCAAAGGCGAACGTTCGGGGCACGTCCAGCGCGTGCGGGAAATACGCCTCGACTGCGACCGCGACGCGATCCTGCTCCTGGTCGAGCCGCTTGGCGGCATCGCGTGTCATACCGGTCGCGAACGCTGCTTCTACCGCCGGCTCGACGGCGGCGAGTGGCACACGGTCGAACCCGTTCTCGAGGATCCGGTGACGGTCTATGGCCACGAGTGATGCGGAACGCGACGTGCTCGCGCGCGTCGCCGCGACGATCGAGCGCCGCCGGCAGGCCGATCCCCGCGAATCCTACGTCGCAGCGCTGCTCGCGAAAGGCGACGACGCCATCCTGAAGAAGATCGGCGAGGAAGCGACGGAGACGGTCATGGCCGCGAAGGACGGTGATAAGATTCGTGTGATCGGCGAGGTGGCGGATTTGTGGTTTCACTGCCTCGTCCTGCTCGCCCGCCACGGGCTCGGCCCGGCGGACGTGCTCCGCGAACTCGCGCGCCGGGAAGGCGTTTCCGGACATGCCGAGAAGGCGTCCCGCGGCTGATACGGCGCGGCAGGACCCGAACGAACGATCCCATGGCGAACGACTCCAACTGCATCTTCTGCAAGATCGTGCGCGGCGAAGTTCCGAGCCGAAAGGTGTACGAGGATGACGACATCCTCGCGTTCCACGACATCCAGCCGGTCGCGCCGGTGCATTTCATGCTCGTGCCGAAGCGGCACGTCGCGAGCCTCTACGACGTGACCGACGCCGATGCGCCCGCACTCGGGAGGATCCTCGCGATCGCGGGAAAGCTCGCGCGTGAACAGGGCGCGAACGACGGCTTTCGGACGATCGTCAATACCGGCCGCGTCGGCCGACAGGACGTCAAGCATGTCCACGTGCATGTCATCGGCGGCCCCGAACCGCTCGGTCCGATGCTCGCGCGGGCGTAGCGGTCACAACGATTCGGAGGTAACGATGGGCGGTCTCAGCATCTGGCATTGGCTGATCGTGTTGGTGGTCGTCGTGCTGATTTTCGGCACCAAGAAACTGCGCAACGTCGGTCAGGACCTCGGTGGCGCGGTGAAGGGCTTCAAGGAAGGCATGAAGACGGCGGACGCCGACGTGCCGCCGCCGGCCGAGCCGCCGTCGCAGGTCACGGGGCGCACGATCGAAGGCGAGGTACGCAAGGAACCGTCGACCAAGGTGTAGCGTCCCGCTCGGCGAGCGCGAGCGAGCGTTCGCGGCAGTCCTTCGCAACCATGTTCGACATCGGCTTCTCGGAAATCGTCGTCATCGGCGTCGTGGCGCTCGTCGTGATCGGCCCGGAACGTCTGCCGAAGACCGCGCGTACGCTCGGCCACCTGTTCGGGCGCCTGCAGCGCTACGTCAACGACGTCAAGGCAGACATCAACCGGGAAATGGAGCTCGACGAGTTGCGCAAGCTGCAGCGCGAAATGCAGGGTGCCGCGCGCGAATTCGAGCAGTCCGTCACGACCGCGGCCAGCGACATGCAAGCGGGCCTTCGCAATGTCGAGCGGCAATTGAACGAGCAGCCCCCGGCGACTGCGGCGCCTTCCGCTACCAGCGCTGCAAGCCCGACGCCTGCAGGATCCGACGCCGACCCGCCGCGCCAACCGGCGCTGCCGGGATTCGACAAGATCTGACGTGCGAATGACGCGCGTCGTTGCAACGGCCCGGTCCGCTTGCAACGAAGCGCGATCGCCCGTGTAAAACCACGCATGCCGCTGCCGATCTCTTAGTCCGATGAGCGAAACGCCCGACACGCAGGAATCGTTCATGTCGCACCTGATCGAGCTGCGCAGCCGGCTGATGCGCTCGATCATCGCGGTCGTCATCGTCGTCGTCGTGCTGTTTCCGTTCGCCAAGGACATCTATGCGGCGCTCGCGCAGCCGCTGTTGCGCGTGCTGCCGCAGGGCTCGACGATGATCGCGACCGACGTTACCGGAACGTTCCTCGTTCCGCTCAAGGTGACGTTGATGGCGGCGTTTCTCGTCGCGCTGCCCTACGTGCTGTGGCAGGCGTGGGCGTTCGTCGCACCGGGGCTCTATCAGCACGAGAAGCGCCTGGTGCTGCCGGTGCTCGTGTCGAGCTGCCTGTTCTTCGCGCTGGGGATGTCGTTCGCGTACTTCTTCGTGTTCCCGGTTGCGTTCGGGTTCTTCGCCGGTTACACGCCGGTCGGCGTGCAGATGATGACCGACATCGACAAGTACCTGTCGTTCGTGCTGACGATGTTCATCGCGTTCGGGCTGACGTTCGAAACGCCGGTCGTCGTCGTCGTGCTCGTGCGCATGCGGGTCGTGCCGCTCGAAAAGCTGAGGTCGATCCGCCCCTACGTCATCGTCGGCGCGTTCGTCATCGGCGCGATCTTCACGCCGCCCGACGTGATTTCGCAGTGCCTGCTCGCGCTGCCGCTCTGGCTGCTGTACGAACTCGGCCTGCAGCTCGCGCGCTTCGTCGCGGTGCCGGCCAACGACGCGGCGGAGCAGAGCACCGAACCGGCGAAGTAGCGCCGCGCGCTTACTGCGTCTCGATGCGCGGCCGGCGCGCGACGACGACGTCGACATCGAGCGCCCTTCCGTCGCGAAACACCTTCACGCGAGCGTTCGACCCCGGCGTCAGCTCGGCGATGCGTGCGAGCAGTTGCGGGACGTCCGGCGTCGCCTTCCCTGCAACCTCGAGGACGACGTCGCGAACCTGGATGCCTGCGCGATCGGCCGGCCCATCGCGCTGCAACGCGCGCACGAGCACGCCGTCGGTGCGCGCGAGCGCGAGCGCCTGCGCGGCTTCGCGCGTGATCGCCTGCGGCTCGACGCCGAGCCAGCCGCGCGTGACGACGCCATCCTTGATGATCTGCGCGAGCACCGTTCGCGCGAGCGAAACGGGAATCGCGAAGCCGATGCCCATCGAGCCGCCCGACTGGGAAAAGATCGTGCTGTTGATGCCGACCAGATTGCCGGCCGTGTCCACCAGCGCGCCGCCGGAGTTGCCCGGGTTGATCGCCGCATCGGTCTGGATGAAGTCCTCGAACCGGTTGATTCCGAGGTGATTGCGGCCGAGCGCGCTCACGATGCCTAGCGTCACCGTGTTGCCGAATCCGAACGGATTGCCGATGGCGAGCACGACGTCGCCGACCTGCAGATGGTCGGTCGTACCGAACGTGATCGTCGGCAGATGCTCGCCATCCGCTTTCAGCACGGCGAGGTCGGATTCCGGGTCGACGCCCTGCACGCGCGCGTGCAATTCGCGGCCGTCGGCCAGCACGAGTTCGATGTCGTCGGCCCCGTCGATGACGTGGTGATTGGTCAGCACGTGTCCGTCGGCCGACACGATGACGCCCGAGCCGAGGCTCGTCGCGCGACGCGCCGGCGTGCGCTCGGCAAGCTCGGGGAAGTAGCGGCGCAGAATCGAATCGTCCAGCAGCGGATTACGCGTGCGCACCGCCT
>DASSEA010000242.1:0-2700 GCA_035696805.1 Casimicrobiaceae bacterium | reverse complement strand
CGTTCGCCGCGGTACGACATCGCGTGCTAGAATAACGAGTTACCGCGCCTGTTCGTTTACGCCAAGCGCGTTTTCGCGCGCGGGACCGTTCCTTGGACCTAAGAGCGTCGGAATCGACCGGCGCTCGCACGTTCACGGGATTTTGGGACCGTCCGTCCGCTCACGCGGCCAGGCCGTCCACTTCGCACACCGGCGTATCAGGGTGTCCGGCCTCGGCACGAACGTGGCCGGAACGCAATCCGCCGGTGGAGGCCCAACCCTGATCTGGAGTGAAGCATGTCCGTAACCATGCGTCAAATGCTGGAGGCCGGCGTTCATTTCGGCCACCAGACCCGCTACTGGAACCCGAAGATGGCCGACTTCATTTTCGGCCAGCGCAACAAGATTCACATCGTCAACCTCGAAAAGACGCTGGCGATGTACAACGACGCGATGAAGTACGTGCGTCAACTCGCGCAAAACCGCGGCACGATCCTGTTCGTCGGCACCAAGCGCCAGGCGCGCGACATCATCGCCGAGGAAGCGCAGCGCGCCGGCATGCCGTACGTCGACCACCGCTGGCTTGGCGGAATGCTCTCCAATTTCAAGACGGTCAAGCAGTCGATCAAGCGGCTGAAGGACCTCGAAACGATGAAGCAGGACGGCACGTTCGAGCGCATGTCGAAGCGCGAGGCGCTCTCGCATCAGCGCGAACTCGACAAGCTCGAAAAAAGCCTCGGCGGAATCAAGGACATGACGGCGCTGCCCGACGCGATCTTCGTCATCGACGTCGGCTATCACAAGATCGCAGTCACCGAAGCGAAGAAGCTCGGCATTCCGATCGTCGCCGTCGTCGATACGAACCACAATCCGGACCCGATCGCGTACGTGATTCCCGGCAACGACGATTCGAGCCGCGCGATTCGCCTCTACGCACGCGGCGTCGCCGACGCAGTGCTCGAGGGCCGGAGCAACACGGTCCAGGAGATCGTCGCTTCGGGCGACGAGTTCGTCGAAGTCGCCGACGAAGTGTCGGCCTGATCGCACGCGACAACTTAGCGCGCCCGTAGCGCGCTTGCGGCGCAACGCCCGCCACGATCGGGCTGCGCTGCGAACGATCGGGCCGGGCGACCGGCGTGGACCGGTCGCCACCGATTGAACGGAGCATACGAAATGGCGGATATTTCCGCGAGCACGGTGATGGAACTGCGCCAGCGCACCGGACTCGGCATGATGGAGTGCAAGAAGGCGCTGACCGAAGCCGATGGCGATCTGGCGAAGGCCGAGGAACTGCTGCGAATCCGCAGCGGCGCGAAGGCGAGCAAGGCAGCCGGGCGCGTTGCCGCCGAAGGCGTGATTGGCCTGTTCGTCGCGGGTGAGGCGAAGACGGCAGCCATGGTCGAAGTGAATTGCGAAACGGATTTCGTCGCTCGCAACGAGGAATTCCGCGTGTTCGCGAACGAGATCGCGCAAGTGGTTGCACGCGACTGCCCGGCGGACGTCGCGGCGCTGGCGGCACGCACACTTCCCTCCGGGGAAACTATCGAAGCGCGGCGCGTCGCACTCGTGCAGAAGATCGGCGAGAACCTGTCGCTGCGCCGCTTCGTGCGGGTCGAGGCGCAAGGGCGCGTGGCGTCGTACGTGCACGGCACGCGGATCGGCGTCCTCGTCGACTACACGGGCGGCAACCAAGCGCTCGGCAAGGACCTCGCGATGCACATCGCCGCGAGCAAGCCGATGGCCGTCAGCCGCGAGCACGTGCCCGCCGACGTCGTCGCGAAGGAGCGCTCGATCGCGGCCGCGCGCGCCGCCGAATCGGGCAAGCCTGCCAACATCGTTGAAAAGATGGTAGAAGGTGCGGTCGCGAAGTTCCTCGCCGAAGTGACGCTGCTGCCGCAGCCGTTCGTCAAGAACGACAAGCAGACCGTCGGGGACCTCGTTAAGGCACAGGGCGCGCGCGTCAACGGCTTCGTCCTCTATGTCGTGGGCGAGGGCATCGAGAAGCGCAAGGATGATTTCGCGGCCGAAGTCGCGGCGATGACGCGCGGCTGACGCGTGTCGTGAAGGAAGCTCCGAACGGTTCCTGGCCGCAACGCGGGGGCCGCAGCCAGAAGGTCGAGCGATGAGTCCACCCGACCGCGCCGCCGCGGCGGCGATCGCCCCGCTGCCCGGGGTCACGCCGGCGCCCGCGCGCGCGCCGGCCTACCGTCGCGTCCTGCTCAAGCTCTCCGGCGAGGCGCTGATGGGCAGCGACAGCTATGGGATCGAGCGCGCGACGATCGACCGCATCGTCGCCGAAGTCGGCGAGGTCGTGCGCCTCGGCGTCCAGGTCGCCATCGTCATCGGCGGCGGCAACATTTTCCGCGGCGTCGCCCCCGGTGCGGCGGGAATGGATCGTGCAACCGCCGACTACATGGGGATGCTCGCGACACTGATGAACGCGCTGGCGCTGCAGGACGCGCTGCGGCGGGCCGGCGTCGAATCGCGCGTGCAGTCGGCGCTGCGGATCGACCAGGTCGCGGAGCCGTACATCCGTGGTCGCGCGCTGCGGCACCTCGAAGAGCATCGAGTCGTCATCTTCGCGGCCGGCACCGGCAACCCGTTCTTCACGACCGACACCGCGGGGGCACTGCGGGCGGTGGAGATCGGCGCCGACGCGATCATGAAGGCCACCAAGGTCGACGGCATCTACTCGGCAGATCCCGTGCGCGATGCCAGCGC
>DASSEA010000241.1:0-2378 GCA_035696805.1 Casimicrobiaceae bacterium | reverse complement strand
CTCTTGGCCTTCTTGTGGGACAGGTGGTGGCGCTTGCCGATCGAGATCCTCGCCATGCGCGCGACCTGTCCCCGCGTCAGTGTGCCGGTTGCGCGACGCGCGGCTCGGACGCCCCGCTCGGACGCGTTTCGTGCCGCGTTTCGGCGGCGTCGATCTGGCGCAGTTCGCCGTTGACGGTGCCGCCTTCCGCGACGACCAGCTTGCCGTAGCGAACCGTTCCCGTCACGCGGCCGGTGCCGTGTACGACGAGCTTGGTCCGCGCCGTCAGTTCGCCGGAGAACTCGCCGTGAATTTCGGCGATGTCGATCACGGCGGTGCCGGTCAGCGTGCCGGGCTTCGAGATTTCCATCACCTTGCTGTTGATCGTGGCGTCGACCTCGCCCTCGATGACGAGCACATCGCAGTTCGAGATTTCGACGCCTTTGAGCTTGATGTTGACGCCGACGAAGAGCTTGCTGCCGGCGACTTCCTCCGGTGTCGGCTGCGGCGCCATTTCGCGCGGCGCCGGATGTGCGTCAGCCGGGGCGGGCGTGCGAGAGGGCGCAACCGACGCAGTCGATTCGGGAGCGGACGCGGGCGCGGGACGCACGGTCGACGTGACGTTCGGGACCGCAGTCGCCGGCTTGGCGGCGGCGTTCGTCGACGCCGGCTTGGCTTCCGGCTTGTTCGACTCCTTGAGATCGACCCAGCGGTCGTTGCGTCCTAGGTTCAGCATGGCGAGTTCTCCAGTGGGCGGCGTATGCCAATGTCATCATGCGCCGCTCCTTCTGCTTTGGCAAGCGGGATCGCGCATTTTTCCACGGGGGTGCTCGCCCTCGTTCGGGAGGCGCCCTCCTGGTTCCAACGGTCGCTTGACCCGGCCGTCGATCGAACGTAAGCTTCAAACGAACGTTTGAAAGGTTTCCATGCCCAAGACCCGGACCGACGCGCCTGTCACGCGAACCACCGTTTCGAGACTGGTCCCGAGGCGCAAGACCGCGGCTTCCGCCGTCGCGCCGGCGGCGAGCAACGTCATCGCGCTGTCGCCGGTCGGCCCTGCGGAGACCAAGGACCGCATTCTCGACTCGGCCGAGCAGCTGTTCATGGAGCATGGCTACGAAGCGACGAGCCTGCGCGCGATCACGGCGGCGGCCGGCGTCAACCTGGCTGCGGTCAACTATCACTTCGGCAGCAAGGAAGAGCTCTTCCAGTCGGTGCTCACGCGCCGGCTCGACCCGATGAATCAGCGCCGGCTCGAACTCCTGACGCGATTCGAAGCCGAGGCTGCGCCGAAGCCGCTTGGATGCGACCGCATCCTGAGCGCGCTGTTGATTCCCCCGCTCAAGCTCGCGCGCGATCCGGAGCGCGGCGGATCGAATTTCCTGCGGCTGCTCGGACGCGCGTACGCCGATCCCGCGCCGTTCATTCGCCAGTTCCTGTCCGACCAGTACGCCGCGATGATCGCGCGTTTCAAGGCGGCGTTCGCGCGTGCGCTGCCGCAGATGCCGCGCAGGGAGCTGTCGTGGCGGCTGCATTTCATCATGGGCGCGCTCTCGTACACGCTCGCAGGCACCGACGCGCTGAAGCTCATCGCAGAGCTCAATCCGCACGAAACGAACAACGACGAAATCCTGTTGCGCCGACTCGGTCCATTCCTGCTCGCGGGATTGACCGCACCATTGCCCGATCTGCGCGCCGTCACGCGCGAACTCGACGACGATCGTCCATCCCGTCGACACTGACCACGAAACCGTCACGGGGACGCCATGGAAACGCTTGCCCTCGCAGCCGTCACCGCCGTTTGCATCGTGGCGCTCGCCGCGACGCCGTTCGTCGTCGCGCCGTTCCGCCGCGCGCTGATCAGCCGTCCGCTGCTGCGGCTGTTCCGCAAGGTGATGCCGCCGATGTCGCAGACGGAGCGCGAAGCACTCGAGGCCGGGACCGTCGGCTGGGACGGCGAACTGTTCTCGGGCCGGCCCGCCTGGGACGCGTTGCTGTCGATTCCGCGGCCGAAGCTCACGGCGGAAGAGCAGCACTTTCTCGACAACGAGGTGGAAACGCTGTGCGGGATGGTGACGGACTGGGAAACGACGAACGTCCACAAGGACCTGCCGCCGCACGTGTGGGACTACATCAAGGAGCACGGCTTTCTCGGGATGATCATTCCCAAGGTGTACGGCGGCCTCGGGTTTTCGGCGTACGCGCATTCGCAGGTGATCACCAAGCTGTCGACGCGCAGCGGCACCGTTGCGGTCACCGTGCTCGTCCCGAACTCGCTCGGTCCCGGTGAGCTGCTGCTGCAGTACGGTACCGACGAACAGAAGCGGCGCCACCAGCCGCGGCTTGCCCGCGGGCAGGACATCCCTTGCTTCGCGTTGACGAACCCGCAGGCGGGGTCG
>DASSEA010000240.1:0-4886 GCA_035696805.1 Casimicrobiaceae bacterium | reverse complement strand
CTGCCGACGAAGCCGTCGCCGATGTAGGCAAAGCCTATCGTGCCGCAACACATCGTCGGGTGCGGGTCGGTGAAGACGTTGAGCGTCAGCGCCGCCGCCGGACCTGCCATCGCCAAAGCCATCGCCACCGACGCCAGGATGGCGCCGGCCACGTTGCGCAATTTCATGATCATCCCCCTGTCGCCTATTGGTTCCGGCGCCTCCACGCTGGAAACGCGAGCCTCCAGCCGCCGGGCCTGCCGAGCGTGAGCATCATTCGTACCTGGCATCGCAAGTAATTGATTGCAATTCGCAATCAGGCAAACACGCATCCGCTCGGTCAGCGTGTTGTAAGGTACGCCGACGCTTTGTAGGGCACTCGTTGCGAGAAACAATCACCGGCGGCATACCAGCCGCGCTCCTGCGCAGACAGGCCACGCCATGCCCTGGGACTTCCGGTGATGTCGCGCGGCGCGTAAGTATTTCCGACAGCGCCGGAGGCGGTCGGGCTGCCGATTGGGGACAGCCGCCCTGCGGATCGGGCGGCCGGCTCTAGCGCGCCGCGAGCAAGTGCGCTGCCAGCTCGGCAAATCCGGCGCCGGATTCGCGCTCGGTGACGTAGCCCGGAAGCGTGGCGATCCGGCGGCCGAACGCACGCACGTTCGCGACGCCGACCGAGTACGGGAAATGCCCGAACATCGGCGCGTCGTTCGGCGAGTCGCCGACGAAAACGAAACGGTCGCGCTCGGCATCGACGTCGATATCGAATTCGTCGCGAAGCAGGGTCCGCGTCATCGCCAGCTTGTCGTAAGCACCGAACCAGCCGTTGACGTGGATCGAGCTCATCTTGGCGGTCATGCCCGCCGCCCGCATCAGCGCGATGATGCGGTCGATCGCGCCGTCCGGCAGGCGCGGCACGTCTTCGCAGAAGTCGATCGCGAGATCGCTTTCGCGATACGGCTGGTCGGAGGCCAGCGCCGCCCCGGGTACCTCGCGCAGGATCGTTTCGGCGACCTCGGCAAGTCGCCGCCGGTTGGCGGCGCGCTCGGTCTCGGTCGCGGCGTAGCGCTTGCGCAGTTTGCCCGCGCCTTCGTCATGACGCATGTACAGCGCGCCGTTCTCGCCGACGACCGCATCGACCGGCCACATGCGGGCGATGTGATCGCACCAGCCGGCCGGACGCCCGGTGATCGGTATCACCAGCAGGCCCGCCGCACGCAGGTTTTCCATCGCTGCATAGGCCTCGGCGGTGATTCTGCCGCCGGTCGACAGCGTGTCGTCGATGTCGGCCAGGACTCCGCGCATCGCCGCGCGCACGGCGAGCGCCATCGAAGCCAGCGGCTGCATAGCCGCGCTCAAGCGGGTCTGTCCCGAGCGTGGAGCTCACGCAGGTAGGCGGCGACCGCGTCGCGCTCGTCGGCGCGCAAGTGGAGGGCGCACTTGGTTCTCCGCCACAGCACGTCCTCGGCGTCGACCGCCCATTCGTGCGCGATCAGGTAATCGATTTCGGCGGCGTAGAGCGTGTGGCCGAAATGCGCGCCGAGATCGGCCGGGCCGCGGGCGTCGCCCAGCACGATCGGCGACCGCGTGCCGTGTCGTCGAGCCAGCGCGGCGAGAAGTTCCGCCGGCATTCCCGAATAGCGGGCAGCGAGCTCGCGCTCGTACGCCGCGAGTCCTCCCGGAGGCAGATCGCCGCCGGGCAGCGGCTGGCGATCGGTCCACGCGACCCGCATTTGCGGAAAAAACGCACGCAGGTGGCCGAGGGCGTGCTCGGCCAGCTTGCGGTAGGTCGTGATCTTCCCGCCGAAGACCGACAGCAGCGGCGCACGGCCGTCCGGGGCGTCGAGCTTGAGCACGTAATCGCGCGTGATCGCCGACGGGTCGTCCGAGCCGTCGTCGTAGAGCGGCCGCACGCCGCTGTAGGTCCAGACGATGTCGGACGCGGCGATCGGATGCGCCAGATAGGCGTTCGCAATCGAGCAGAGGTATTCGATCTCGTCGGGCGAAATACGCGGCGTGTCGTAGTCGACGACCGGCACGTCGGTCGTCCCGATCAGCGAGAACTCGCGCTGGAACGGGATGATGAAAACGATGCGCTTGTCGGAATTCTGCAGGATGTACGCGTGCGCCTCGGGATGCACGCGTGGGACCACGATGTGACTGCCCTTGACGTGCCTGACGTCGGCGCGAATCGAGTCCGGGCTGATCCGGTCGAGCAGGTCCTTGACCCAGGGGCCTGCGGCGTTGATCAGCGCGCGCGCGAGCACATCGGCACGCCGCCCGGCGCCGTCGACCAGCGTCGCGCGCCACAAGCCGTTCTCGCGCCGCGCTGCTTCCAGCCGCGTCCGCACGCGGACATCGGCCCCCAGTTCGCGCGCCGCGATCGCATTGAGGACCACGAGCCTCGCGTCGTCGACCCGGGCGTCGGAGTAGACGAAGCCTTTGCGGAACTTGTCCTTGAGACCGGCGCCCCATTTGCTCGCGGCAAGGTCGACGCCGAACGAGGCGGGCAGTGTTTTTCGGCCGCCGAGGTGATCGTACAGGAAGAGTCCCGAGCGGATCATCCAGGCGGGCCGCAGATGCGGCTCGTGCGGCAGCACGAATTGCAGCGGCTCGATGATGTGCGGCGCCAGCTTGAGCAGCACCTCGCGCTCGGACAGCGATTCGGCGACCAGGCGGAACTCGTAATGCTCGAGGTAGCGCAGCCCGCCGTGGATCAGCTTGGTGCTCAACGACGACGTGTGCGCGGCGAGATCATCCTTTTCCACCAGCAACACCGACAGGCCGCGGCCGGCGGCGTCGCGCGCTATGCCGGCGCCGTTGATGCCGCCGCCGATGACGGCGAGATCGTAAACCTCAGGTGGGATGACGTTCATTCTGGCTTCGCGGGCCCGCCATTCTAGCGCAGCGGACGGCGCGCACCGATTGCGCTAAGATCGCGCATCAAAGTCCGCCCGCGAGAAACCGATGAACATCGTGCCCGAAGTTGCTTTTCTCGACACCGAGATGCGCGATTGGCGACACCATATTCACGCGCACCCGGAAACCGCGTTCGAGGAAACGGCGACCAGCGCATTCGTCGCAGAAAAGCTCGAAGCGATCGGGCTGGACGTGCATACGGGGCTGGCCAAGACCGGCGTCGTCGGTGTGCTTCGCTGCGGACGCGGCAACGACGCGATCGGCCTGCGCGCCGACATGGACGCGCTGCACATCGCCGAACGCTCGGGCGTCGCCTATGCGTCGCGCAACGAAGGCAGGATGCACGCCTGCGGCCACGACGGCCACACGGCGATGCTGCTCGGGGCCGCCAAGGCGCTGGCGCGTCGACGCCGCTTCGACGGCACCGTGTACTTCATCTTCCAACCGGCCGAGGAGAACGAAGGCGGGGGGCGGGTGATGGTCGAGGAGGGTCTGTTCGACAGGTTTCCGATGCGCGCGGTGTACGGCATGCACAACTGGCCGCGCAAGCCCCTGGGCTCGTTTGCGATGCGGCCGGGCCCGCTGATGGGCGCGTACGACGTTTTCGAGATCGTCGCGACGGGCAAGGGCGCGCACGCCGCGATGGCCTACATGGGCAAGGATCCGATGCTGTTCGTCGCCCAGGCGATCAATGCGCTGCAGACGATCGTCGCCCGCAACCTTCATCCGCTTGCCGCCGGCGTGGTCAGCGTGACGCAGGTGCACGGCGGCGACACCTGGAACGTGATTCCGCAGGAAGTCGTGATGCGCGGCACGGTCCGCACGTTCGATCCCGCCGTGCAGGACCTGATCGAGCAGCGGATGCGCACGATCGTCGCCGGCGTCGCGGCGACCTTCGAGATGAGCGCAACCGTGCGCTACGAGCGGCGCTATCCTGCGACCGTCAACGCCGAGAACGAGACCCGCCACGCGCTCGCCGCGGCAACGGCGGTCGTCGGCGCCGACCGCGTCGAGACCGATCCGACGCCGGAAATGGGCAGCGAGGACTTCGCCTTCATGCTGCAGGCGAAGCCCGGCTGCTACGTCTGGCTGGGGGCAGGCAGCGGACCGGACACGCACAATATTCACAGTCCGCAGTACGATTTCAACGATGAAGCGCTGCCGATCGGCGCGAGCTACTGGGTGACCCTGGTCGAGCAACAGCTGGCGGCGGCCGCCGCGCAGAAGGCGGCATAGGCGCCGGTCAGCCGGCTTCGAGCGCGGCGAGCGTATGCCGCGCGATCATCGACTCCTCGTCGGTCGGAATCACCCACGCGGAAACGCGGCTGCCTTCGCCGCTGATCCTCGGCCCGCCGGCCGCGTTCGACGCTTCGTCGAGCGTAAGGCCGAGCCATTGCGCGTCCCGACAGATCCGCTCCCGGATCGGCGCCGCATGCTCGCCGATGCCGCCGGTGAAAACGATCGCGTCGATGCCGCCCAGCGCCGCAGCCAGCGACCCAAGCTCGCGCCGGATGCGATAGCAGAACAGCGCAATCGCGAACGCCGACCTCGGGTCGTCGCGCGAGAGCAGCGTGCGCATGTCGCTCGACACGCCGGACACGCCGAGCAATCCCGATTGGTGGTACAGCAGCCGTTCGATGGCGCGCGCGTCCATCTTCAGCTCGTCCAGAAGGTAGAGCACGACACCGGGATCGAGCGAGCCGGCGCGGGTGCCCATCAGCAGCCCATCGAGCGCCGTGAATCCCATCGTCGTGGCGATGCTCTTGCCTGCTCTCATCGCGCACATGCTGGCGCCGTTGCCGAGATGCGCGACGACGACCCGTCCCCGCGCCGCCGCAGCGTCGAAGCGCGGGAATACGTCGGCGATGTATTCGTACGACAGGCCGTGGAAGCCGTAGCGGCGGACGCCGCGCTCGGTGATCTCGGGAGGCAAGCCAAACGCACGCGCGACCGGCTCCTGCGTACGGTGAAACGCGGTGTCGAAGCAG
>DASSEA010000239.1:0-9131 GCA_035696805.1 Casimicrobiaceae bacterium | reverse complement strand
CGACCCCGCGCTCGAGCGCATGGCGGGTGGTGCCGGGAGTTCGATCGCACGCGGGGGCATGCTGACCAAAGTGCTGGCGGCGAAGCGTGCAGCGCGCTCGGGTGCGGCGACGATCATTGCGTGCGGACGCGAATCCGACGTGCTGACGCGTCTCGCGGCCGGCGAAACGCTGGGCACGACGTTGACGTCGGACGCGACGTCGCTGGGCGCGCGCAAGCAATGGCTCGCCGATCACGTGCGCGTAGCCGGTCGGCTGACGCTCGACGCCGGCGCGGTGCGCGCGTTGACGCGCGACGGAAAGAGCCTGCTGCCGATCGGCGTCGTGGCCGTTGCCGGAACCTTCGGCCGCGGCGAGGTCGTCGCCTGTTTCTCGCCGGACGGGCGCGAGGTCGCGCGCGGGCTCGTCAACTACGGTTCGCAGGAAACGCTGCGCATCCTGCGCCGGCCGTCCGCCGAAATCGAAGCGGCGCTGGGCTACGTCGACGAGCCCGAGCTCATCCACCGCGACAACCTGGTCGTGCTCGGGTGAAAGCCGGTCGAGGTTGATCGAAACGGTCTGCGTCGCCGTGAAACGAGCGTACTCGTTCGACAGTCGGCGCGCACTCCCCTAAACTTCGCCGCACTCGGGAGTCTGTCCGCCGCGCCATCGGCGCGACGTCATTCAAAGGGGAGTTGGATGAATCTGATCGACCGCATCAAGGGCATCCTGATGGATCCGCGCAATGAGTGGCCGAAGATCGCGTCGGAGCCGGCAACCGTGCAGTCGCTCTATACGGGCTGGATCATGATCCTGGCGGCGATCGGTCCGCTCGCGCTGCTTCTCGCCATGCATTCGATCCAGATCGCCATCGCGCAATACGTGCTCGCGCTGATCATCACGTTCGTACTGGCGCTGATCGTCGATGCGCTCGCGCCGTCGTTCGGCGGCACCAAGGATTTCATCGCGTCGCTCAAGCTCACGGCTTACAGCTATACCGTCGCGTGGCTCGCGGGGATCTTCGCGTTGCTCGGCGTGCTCGGCAACGTGCTGGCGCTCGTTGCGTCGATCTACGCGTTCTACACGTTCTATCTCGGGGCGCCGATATTGAATAAGGCGTCGATCGAGAAAGCCGTTCCTTTCACGCTCGTGATCGTGCTGTGCGGCATCGTGCTCGGCGTGCTCGCCGGACTCGTGTTCAGCGGGATGATGATGACGACGCGCGTGACGCCCGGCATGGGCATGCTGATGCGATAAGGCCGCCTAGCGCGACGTCACCGGGTTCGTGTACGACGCGGGCATCTCCGGGTGCGCCCAGCCGTACAGGCGCTCGCGGCGCGTCTGCGGCCGCGCGTGCAAATAGCGCTCGAGTTCCATCAGCGCGCGCCGATACACTTCGCGCTTGAAGTCGATCACCGCTTCGAGCGGAATCCAGTAGTCGTGCCAGCGCCACGCATCGAACTCCGGATGGTCGGTCGCGCGAAGGCTGACGTCGGTGTCGCGGCCGATCAGGCGCAGCAGGTACCAGATCTGCTTTTGTCCGCGATAGCTTCCGCGCCACTCGCGCTTGATCCAGTGTTGCGGTACTTCGTAACGCAGCCATTCGCGCGTACGGCCGAGAATCCGGACGTGCTGAGGCTTAAGGCCCACCTCCTCGCGCAGTTCCCGGTACATCGCCTGTTCGGGCGGCTCGCCGGGATTGATGCCACCTTGCGGGAACTGCCAGGAATGCTCGCGGATCCGTTTGCCCCAGAAAACCAGGTTCCTGCCGTTGACGATGACGATGGCGACGTTCGGGCGATAGCCGTCACGGTCGAGCATCGCGGTCACCCCGATGCAAAAGTATTGCACTTATTGTTGCACAGTGCGACGGGTGTTGCCTAGCGGCGACACCCCTGTGAGCGCGAACACGATGATGCGTTCGTCGCGGTAGACCGGCGCCCCGAAGCGGGCCTCGATCCGCGGCAGGCAGCCGCTGATGTCGGGCCACCGGTCGGGCGGCGCGGCGACGTGATGCGGCGCCGGGTGCATCACCAGGTAGTCCGCACCCGCGGTGTCGCCGCGCAACAGAGCGGACAGGTGCACGAACTCGCGCATGTGCATCCGCCGGTCTTCCGGATACTCGCCGTAGTCATAAGCGCCGCACGCCGGTGTCGCGAGGCCGACTCGGATCAACTGATGGTGCACACCTTGAAACAGCGACAGCGCATTGAAATGCGATTCGAGGCGCCACGGCGCTTCGACGAGCGTCACGCTGCCGGCGGGCCGCTTCGCCAGTTCCGTGTAGAACGCCGGCACCGGATCGCGCGGCACCTGCAGCACGTAGGGATTGTGAGCAGGGTCGTAATCGAACTGATAGCGAAGGTGACCCCAGAACTGGTTGGGATACCCCCATTGCGTCGCGATCGGCCCCGCGACGAGCAGCATCGAGACCAGCGCAGTTGCAGCGAGCGCTTCCGCCGCGGGCCATCGAGCGAACTCTAATGCGCCGACGACGCCTTCCGCCGCGAACACCAGCAGGAACGGGAGCGCCGGAATCAGGTAGCGCGCCAGCACCAGCGGATGCGCGATCCATTCGGCGCCGGTCGCGACGACCACGACAGTCGCAACACCGATGACCGTGGCGAGATACCACGCCAACAGCCCATCGCGGCGTGCCAGCCGGCGGAATCCGACGACCACGGCGATCAGGAACAGCGCGGCGACGGTCGCCGACCCGGTCCCGGCCAGCATCAGCGAGGTGCGGTAGCCGCTTTCGAGCGTCACCGCATCGCGCCCGGCCTTCTGGCCGATCTGGCTCCAGTCGTTGACGAATGGCGGCACCAGCACCAGCGCAAGCGGCAGCGCCGTTGCGACGCCGAGCGCCATCAAGCGCGACAAGGCTGCACGATTGACCGGTCGAAATGCGCGCACGCCGTGGAACACGAACGGGAGCAGCGTGAACGGCAACGTCGTCGCATGCAGCCAGCCCGCGAGCACCGTCGCCAGCGCGTAGAGTGCGCCGTCGCGGCGGCGGCCATCCCGCCACCACGCGTGAAACGCGACGATGGCAACGAACGTGAGCAGGCTCGTGATTGCATACGGCCGCGCCACCTTGCTGTGATAGACGAGCAGCGGAGACGTCGCGACGAGCGCCGTCCACACGGCGCGTACGGGCAATGGAACAAGGTCTGCCAGAAGCCGCGGGCCGATCAGAAGCAACCCGACGCCCGCGAGGAGCGGCGGCACGTGCATGCCCCATTCCGACAGGCCGATCGTCCGGTACAGCGCCTGGTAGTAAAGCGTCAGCGGGACGCTGTAATCGGCGTAGCCCAGATGCGTGAGGATGTCGAGCGGTCCGGCGCGGAGCAGCTTGTGGATGGCGTGCCACTCGTCGTCGATCAGGATCTGGATGTCGATTTGCCAGACGCGAAGCGCCGTGCCCGTGACGAAAGCAACGACCAGCAGCGCATTCCACGCCGCGATGCCCGTTCGGTTTGCGATCGACGATCGATCGGGCGGTGCGCGCCGCGCCCCTTCGCTGCCGCCTGTCACGCGGCGACGGCTGCCGGAGTCTCGGTCGCCGACAACCGCCACTGCGGCGCGTCGGAAAAGATCCGCGGCGCGGCGACGCCGGCCCGCCACAACGCGTACTGCAGGGTCACGTTCAGCACGCCGAACCCGTACACCACGGAGCGCGTGAAATCGATTTCGCTCGCGTCGTCGAAGTAGCGCGTCGGGCACGAGACTTCGCCGATGCGCATGTCGAACGCATGCGCCTGCACGAGCATCTGGTTGTCGAACACGAAATCCTGCGAGTTCGCCAGCAGCGGCAGCGTCGTCAGGACGCGCCGCGAGAAGGCCCGGTAACCGGTGTGGAACTCCGAAAGTTTCATGCCGACGATCAAGTTCTGCACGGCGGTGAGCACGCGGTTCGACACGTACTTGTAGACCGGCATGCCGCCCCGCAGCGCGGTGTTGCCGAGGATCCGCGATCCGATCACCACGTCGTAGACGCCAGACGCGATCATGCCGGCCATCGCGGTGATCAGTCGCGGCTCGTACTGGTAGTCGGGATGCAGCATCACGACGATGTCCGCCCCGTCGGCGAGTGCAGCGCGATAGCAGGTCTTCTGGTTCGCGCCGTAACCGAGATTGTGCGGATGCCGATGCGTCTGCAGCCCGAGCTCGCGCGCGACGGCGAGCGTCGCATCGTCGCTGCCGTCGTCGACGAGCAGCACGCGGTCGACGACGTCGTGCGGGATCGCCGCATAGCACTGCGCGAGCGTCTTCTCGGCGCGGTACGCAGGCATGACGACGACGATGCGGTTGCCGAGGAGCACTCTGAACGAACGCTTGTCACCAGCGACGACGTGCGTCGCGATGATACAAGACCAGCGCTCGGAGAACGCTACGCGGCGGCGACCAGTGCGTAGATCGCCAGCGGCTCGACGCGACCGCGCAATTTCAACGTACCGATCGACACCGTGGCCAGACCGGTGACCTTTGCCGCGGTTTCCGGCCCGAGCAGGATCGCCATGTCGTGTCCGCGCGTTTCGCTTTCGAGGCGCGCTGCGATGTTGACCGCGTCCCCTATCGCCGAGTAATCGAAACGATGGGTCGAACCGAAGTTGCCGACGGTGCATCGGCCCGTGTTGATGCCGATCCCCGCTTCGAGCCGCGGAAGATTCCGATGCTCCGGCGCGCGGTTCAGCGCCTCGATCCGCCGACGGATTTCGAGCGCCGCGCGGCACGCGAGCGTCGCATGCTCGGGCTGCTCCAGCGGTGCGTTCCAGAATGCCATCACCGCGTCGCCCACGTACTTGTCGACCGTCCCCCCGTGCGCAAGGATCGCGTCGGTCGCGGCCTGCAGGAATCCATTGACGAGGCGCGTCAGCGCGGCAGCATCGAGTCGTTCCGAGAGTGCCGTGAAGCCGCGCAGGTCGCAGAACAGGATCGTGAGCTCGCGCAATTCGCCGCCGAGCTGGGGGAGCTGGTCGCTCGCGACGACACGATCGACCATCGCCGGCGCGAGATAGCGCTGGAATACACGCCTGATGTGACGCCGTTCCTTGTCGAGCAGGCCATAGCGATACAACGAAAGTCCGATGAACGTGGCGACGATCGCGGCCATCGGTATCGCGCTCGCCTGCCAGACGCCGAAGCGTGCGAGCGCAACCTGTGCGGAAGCCGCGAACGCAAGCGCAAGACCGACGGCGATCACCGATGCCAGCGCCAGCGACAAGCGGGACACGACGATGCCAAGCGTGAGCGCCGCCGCGACCATGAAGGCCGACTCGGTGATGGGCGCCGCCTGCGGACGGTGCAAATGCCGTTGATGAACGATCGCGTCGACGGTCGTCGCGAGGCGCTCGACACCCGGCATGACGGCGGTGAACGGCGTCTCGAACGTGTCGCGCGTACCGAGGGCGTTGGAGCCGATGAGGACAATGCGATCGCGGAACGCCGATCCCGGTACGCTGCCGTTGAGGACATCGGTTAACCCGTACGTGGGAAACGCGGGCGACGGACCCGCGTAATCGATGAGCATCCGAAGCGAGGCGTCCGTCGGAATGCGCACCGGGCCGATCGACACGCCGCTGCCAAGGTCGAGCGCGACGTCGTCCCAGCGCACGTTCAGGTAGCGCTGCGCAACGCGCACCGCCATCGACGGGTAATAGTCGACGTCGAACTCGAGCGCCGGATAGTCGTAGCGCGCGGTGCCGTCGACGTCGTACGCAACGACGCTGTGCCCTAGGTCCGCCGCTTGCGCCAGCGCGGTCACCGGCAGCAACAAGCCCGTTGGCTGCAACGCGAGCGGTCGATAATTCGCGCCCTGGCGCAAAGTGGCGTAGGGCCTGGGCCCCGCGATGCCGATTCGTGGCTCGCGGAATCCGCCGAATCGGAACGCGTATGGCAACACGACGCTGCCGGCGTCCCTCATCGCACGCGCCAGCGCCTCATCGCCCGCCGTGGGCGTTGCAGCGTCGGCGACCGCCGCCGCTTCGCGTTCGGCGAACAGCACGTCGATGCCGATCGTCCTTGCGCCCGCGCGATCGAGCAGCGTAAGGAGTTCGGCCAGCTTTTCGCGCGGCACGGGCCAGCGGCCGAGCGCGGCGATCGTCGCATCGTCGATCATGACGATCACCGTTTCCGGACCCGGTGCGCGCGGACCCCGCGCGCGCATCTGCGCGTCGAACGCGATCAGCTCGAAGCGACGTAACGACGGCACGTCGAGTGCCACGAGCTGCGCGACGACGAACGGCAACACGATGGCAACGGCGAGCGCGCAAAGCCTCAGATCACGCGGGCGCGCGGCGTGATCGCTGATCATCGGATCCTGCGTGCTATTGAAACGTCGCTCGTGCCAGCACGTCGGCAAGCCGCCGCGGACCCCAGGGGATCGGCGGCGTCGGCGGCGACCCGCGCCTTACATCGGTGCCATGACCGGGCAAGGCGAGGAGCACCGTCGACGCTGCGGCCGCCCCGCGCCCCGAGACGGCAACCTTGCCGCTCAGCACGGCGACCGACGTCTGGTCGGGCGTCGCATCGACGACCCAGTCGGTGCCGCGGACCGCGGCGATGGCGGTTTCCGATTCGATCTCGAAATTCCCATCGGGCGCGACTTTAGCGACCAGCAGCCGCAGAATGCCCGAAACGATCGCGAGGCGCGCGCGAAGGAACCCTCGCGAGTGCTCGAGACGCTCGATGCGGACGCGCGTGTTTTCGCCCACCGACACGATGGATCCGTCGTCGAGCGCGATCTTCGCCTTGCCATTGCGCGACACGATGGCGTCACCCGTGCGCACCGACGCGTTCGCGACCAGCGGTTGCGGTGAGCCGGACGCTTCGACGTAAACGTTGCCGCGCACAGCGACGACCATACCCACGACCGCGTCGGCGGCGATCGCGCAGCCGCTGGCGACGTAGAACAGCATTGCCGCAACCCAGGCTTTGCTCATGCCGCGGTGCGAATTGCGCATCCCGGACGATGCTCCTTCGCTTTGATTATAACGACGCCGATGCGGCAGACGGCCTCATCGCGGGCAGCCCGCGCTCAGCGGAACACCCACCAGCGATAGGCGAGGTAGTTGACGAACGTGAGCAGGACGGTCGTCAGCACCTGCGCCGGCCACACGGCAAGCCCGGCTTGCGTGAACGCCGCGAGCAGAACGGTGTTCGCGGCGAGTTGTGCGGCAATTGCAACGACGAACCGCAGACCGGCCGCGTGGACGCCGCGCGTGGGCGCGAAGATGTGCGCATACGACAGCGCAAAGCGCGTCAAGGCGCCGGCCATGAATCCAATCGCGCTCGCGGGCACGGCCGTGACTCCGGCCCGCAGCATCGCGTACATCAGCGCGTAATGCGCGGCGACGGCGGCAAAGCCGGTAACGACGTGAAGCGAAAAGCTGTGGATCCAGTGCGTGAGTCCGCTGCCGGAAGGTCGTCGCAGCGCCTGGTTCAACAGTCGTCGCACGATGTGCTCGTGCCTGCTGGATGAGGAGTCGGGCAAGGGGCGACTGGGCGGAGACCGTACGGCACGTCGGACGATCATACAAAACCGAATCGACGCCCAAAGAAAACCGGCGCGAAATTTCGCGCCGGCATCCCATACAGGATAGAGAAAATATTCAGGTCGTCAGCGGCGGTTGTCCCAATGTCCGCGCTCCGCTCTCCACCGGCCGTGATCCTCGACCCACCGATGCGGCACCCAATGCCCATGGCCGCGGGCACGCACGCGATGGCCCCTCACCCAATGGTAACGATGGCCATTCCAGTCCCAGTATCCGGGCACCCAAACATACCCTGGTGCGATCACCGGGGCAGCTTCGTACCGCGGCGCCGGCGGCCCGACTCGCACGTACACGTCGGCGAATGCAGGAAGCGACGCAACGACCGATCCGGCGGTGATGCACATCGCAACCACGCTCTTTCTCACGTTCATGGCAAGGTCCTTCCAAGTCACAGACAATGGAACCATCCCATGGGGGATGAGTTTCCTTCGATCGGCCGACGGCCGATGCCGTTGTAGGATTTGGTGATGCGACGCGTAGGATCGCCGTCGGAATCGAACGCGCTGCAGCGAACCCCGCCGTAGCGCCGAGTGTCTTAGGCGTCGTAACCTTCGCCGAATCGTGCAGGTTTTGCGGTCTTCACGATCGCTCTCCCCAATCGAGCTTGCCCACCGTCGTCATGGAGAATCCGATGCGTATCCTCTTCGCCCTGGCCTGCACGCTGGCCCTGGCCGGCTGCGCCACACAGGCCGAGCGCGCAGCCGCCGTACAGCGCGACGTCGAGGACATGCTGCGCGTCTACGGCCCCGGTTGCGAGAAGCTCGGCTACAAGGCCGACACCGACCCGTGGCGTGAATGCGTGCTGCGCCTTGCCACGAACGATCGCCTCGAGCGTCGCGATTACATGACGCACTGTTTCGGAAGCCGCGGCGGCTTCCTGCACTGCAATACGTTCTAGGTCTCCGGCGGTCCGCCCGTTGCGTCATCCGGGCAGTTAAGGATCGGCTAAGCATCGCCCTCTATCGTCGCCTCCGTGTCGTCCTTGACCACGGAGGTTTCGATGAGCACCCGTATCGCGCGCGCGCTGGCGCCGATGGTCCTGCTTGCCAGCGCGTCGGCCGTCTTTGCAGCCACGCCGGCGGAAATCGCCCGCACCTACGGCGATGAGGCCCGGCAGGCGTCGCCCCAGTTCAACGGCTTCTCGGCGGAGCGCGGAAAGGCGTTCTTCCAGTCCACGCACGGAGGGGACTGGAGTTGTTCGTCGTGCCATACCGCCAATCCGCTCGCCCCAGGCCGGCATGCGAAGACGGGCAAGACGATCGCCCCGCTCGCGCCCGCGGCCGACGCCGAGCGGTTCACGAGCCTCGCTCAAGCCGAGAAGTGGTTCCGCAGGAACTGCAACGACGTGCTGAGCCGCGCGTGCACGCCGCAGGAGAAGGGTGACGTGCTCGCGTACCTGTTGGAGCTTCGGCGATGAACGCGATGCATAACGGGTCACACCTTGTACGTCAGGTCGTAACCGCGCTGGGCGGCGCGCTGCTGCTCGCTTCCCTTGCGCATGCCAGTGGCCCGAAAACTCCGCCTGCGACTCACGCGGGGTGGTCGCGCGAGTGCGGCTCCTGCCACTTCGCGTATCCGCCCCGCCTGCTGCCGGCTGCATC
>DASSEA010000238.1:0-3094 GCA_035696805.1 Casimicrobiaceae bacterium | reverse complement strand
GTCGTTCTGACCCCGAGGCTACGTGCTGCTCGCGCTTAAAGCGTTCGTGAAGGCATTCCTGTTGCCTCCGGTGGGGCCGCTGCTCTTGACTTTCTTCGGCCTGGTCGTTGCTCGATGGCGCGCGCGCGCGGGTCGCGTACTCGTGCTGATCGGCATCGGAGGATTGACATTGCTTTGCATGCCCGCGGTCGGTGCGTTCATGGTTCGTTGCCTCGATCACTCCCGGCCACTGGATGTTGCGTCGGACACGGGAGCTCAGGCGATCGTCATCCTGGGCGGAGGTATTCGCAGCCACGCGCCTGAATACGGGGGCGCCACGCTCAACACGCTCACGCTGGAACGCGTCCGGTATGGCGCGTACCTCGCGCGTGTCATGAACTTGCCGATTTTGATCTCGGGTGGCGCTTCTTCCGATCGCGCGTGGGCCGAGGCGTGGCTGATGCGCCACGTGCTTGTCGGCGAGTACCAGGTCCCCGTGCGATGGGTCGAGGCGCGCTCCCGCAACACGCACGAAAATGCAATCTATTCAGCAGCCATTCTCAAAGCCAATGGGATTCACCGTGTAATCCTAGTCGGACACAGTTTCGATTTTCCGCGATCGCGCGCGGAGTTCGAAGCGGCGGGAATCGAAGCCGTTCCCGCGCCGATCGGGTTATCACCGACGCTAGTAGACGATTTTGTTCCAAGCGTGGAAGGTCTCGCCCTCAGCCGCTACGCGCTGTATGAAATCTACGCCAACGTTCTATTCTTCCTGATGCACTGAACGATCGCGGTTTCTTCTGGTTCGCCGTTGACACGCCAAGCACTCGGGCAGCGCCTGTTGGCTCCTTACTGAAAATTCCTCCGATACACGATCCCCACGCCGCTCACCTGTCCCGCTTCCGCTCTCAGCGTCACTTGCCGCGACAACGCATATTCGAGCCGCACCGCGCTCGTCGCGAGTGACAGCCCCTGCTCGTAACCGAGCGACAGACGATCGCTGATCCGTTTTCCGAACACGACGACCTGCGACGCCGTTCCCTCCGCGCCGCTCGTCCCCGTGCTCTTCAGCGAAATATCGTCGATGCCCAGGCGTTGCGCGAGTTCCGCGGTGAAGGGTTTCCCGCCGCGGCCGAGGAGCGCCGCCGACGCCGCCGACAACGCCGCGTAGTCGACGCGCGACGCGTTGGCGAGTCCTTGGCCCGTCACGAGCCATGCGAGCGCTTCGTTCTCGGGCACCGGCGGATTCGATGTGATGCGCGCTTGCGGCACCTTGACCGTGCCGCTCAATTCGACACCCGCTTCGACGGGAAGATTCTTGCGCAACGCGACGATATCGAGCGCGGGATTGTCGAGCGGTCCGTCGAAAATCAGTCGCCCGCGATCGATCGTCAGCTTCTGGCCGAACGCCACGTAAGTTCCGCTGACCGCGCGGATCGTGCCGCGACCGATCAAGGTTCCGCCCGGCGATGTCGTAATGCGTACGCGTCCTGCGAGCCGCGTGTCGATGCCTTCGCCGACGAATGTCAGGTCGCGTCCGAGATCGACATCGACATTGAGCGCGAGCGGCACGTCGCGCGTTTCGGCATTGCGTCGCGATGGCGGCGTACGTCCCTTGATGACGATATCTGACGCAAGCTCGCCGCTCGGCGTCGCGTCGTATTCGACGTGACCTTCGACGATGACGACATTGCCGGTGAGCGACACACGGCGATTCTCGAGCGCGATCGCGCCGTCGCCGTTGACGACGAGGCGCAGGTCCGGTCGATTCGTGGCGCGAAACTTCTCCGCCTTCCATGAGACGCGCGTCGGCTGCGCGGTTTCCCGGGCACCCGGTAGCGCGATCAAGCCCGACGCGGTAAACGTGCCGTCTCCTCCGGCGAAAAACACATCGTCGAGTGCGATGCCATTGGAGGCGAGGTGCGCGCGCAGGCGCCCATTCGTCGCGCTGATGCCGTACTGGGGCGCATCGATGCGCAGCGCTTCCCCGACCACCGAGCCGGTCCACAGCGGTTTGCCCACCGTGCCGGTTGCGGCCACGTCGAGTCGAGCGCGTCCCCCCAATGCGGCATTGGTACCGAACCATGGCTGGAACACGGCGAGCGATGCGAGCTCCGCTTTCGCATCGAGACGAAGCGGCGCTGCGGGATCGATGTGGCCGGTGGACGGACCGCTCGCTGCGCCGATCGCAACCGTTGCGTTCGCCGTGCCGGCGCGCTCGGAAGCGAACCGGGCGGTCGCGTCGAGCGCGTCGTCGCGGAACGTGCCCGAAACCGCGAGGGCAGTCACACCCAGTCCGCGCCGCTCCGTCGCACCGTCTTCTCCGATCTTCGCGAAGATGTCGCCGCTCTCGCGCCGGATGGAAAACGCTCCGTTCAGCGTCGGCGCTGCGGCGATCGACCACTCGCCGCCCAATACCAGCGATGCATCAAGTGGCAACGTCTGTCCGGCGAGCTTCGCCGCATTGGTCAGCGCGATGCCGGAAAAATTGCCGCGCGTCGTGACGCGGCCGTTCTGCCAGCCGAGTTCCGCGACATCGACTCGTCCCCCAGCGACGTCGACGTGCGCATCGCCGAGTCGAACGGAATCGGATCGATAGGCGAGCGTCGCGGGTGCACGCAAGTGGATCGGCACGGCGCCGCGGTTGTCGAAAGCGGCGAGCGTTCCGTTCCAGCTAATGGCAGCGGCCTTGTCGACGTTCGCGAGCGACCCATCAACCGTCAGCGTCGCGTCCACGTCGGCGGCGCGCAGCGTGAGCGTCGCATGATGCTGCGCGAGCGTGCCGGATGCGGTTGCGTGCGCTGCGTCGATCGGACGATCGGCAAGCGTGAGGCGCGTCGCGGTGACGTCGAATGCGAGCGTGCGCTGGTCGATCGCGCGTGTGCCGGCGGGCGGCGGCCCGATGGAGCCGCGACCGTCCAGCGTTGCAGCAGCATAAGAACCGGCGCGAAACGATCGCGCGCGCAATGCCACGTCACCGCTGATTGCGCTGCTTCCCGATGTTCCGCCCGAGAAGAGCGCGAAACCGTTCGCTTGCACGGCCCCTGTGACCGGTCGCGGGACGACCTTGGGCAGCAGCGCCGCAACGTCTTCGATGCGCGGCGCATCGAGCGTG
>DASSEA010000237.1:0-9637 GCA_035696805.1 Casimicrobiaceae bacterium | reverse complement strand
CGCACAGAACGCACCGAGCATGAACAGCGCGCCGTGCGCGAAATTGACGACCCCCAGCGTGCCGAAGATCAGCGTCAACCCGAGCGCGATCAATGCGTAGGCGCCGCCCTTGTCGATGCCGTTCAGCAGTTGCAGCAGGATCGCGTCCATCGAACGGCAGGTGAGGCTCGACTCTTCGGGACCTCGTCCCCCGCGCGGGAGAGGGAGACCCCCGACGAATCGGGGGCTCGCCGCGCGGGGGAGAGGACGGTTCGGCGGACGCGGCGCGTGCCGCGCCGCCGGTTCTGATGCTTCGCTACGCCTGCACCTTGTAGGGACCGAGCTCGCCGCCACCCATCGTCGCCGGATACTCGACCTGGCTGCGTGGCACCACCTTCACGATCTCGAGCAGATCGAACCGCGTGGTTGGCTTGGCGGCGCCGCGCATGACGAGGCAGTCCTTCATGCACTGGTGATCGCCGGCACGGTATTCGGTCGGACCGTTGCCGAGACCGTCGAACTTGAAGCCCTCGAGCGCCTTGATCACTTCCGGCGGATAGAACGTGCCCGCGCGTTCCACCGCGTCGGCATACAGCAGCGTCTGCACGTAGCAGGTGTGCGCAGCCTGCGACGGCGGTGCACCGTACTCGTTGCCGAACGACTTTGCGAACACCTTCGTCGCATCGTCCTTGAGCGTCCAGTGCCAGTTCGCCGTGCCGAGGATGCCCTTCGCGGCGCTTCCCGCGCCCTGCACCATCAGCCGCGAATACAGCGGGACGACGATCTCGAAGTGCTTGCCGTTGGCCGTCTTGTCGCGCAGGCCGAACTGCACCGCCTGCGTGAGCGAGTTGACCATGTCCTTGCCGTAGTGATTCAGGATCAGCACGTCCGCACCGGAATTCAGCACCGGCGTGATGTACTGCGAGAAGTCGCCTGCGCCGAGCGGTGTGCGAACGGCCGAAACGGTCTTCCAGCCTTCCTTCTCCGTCGCGTTCTTGATCGACTCCTCCTGCGTCCAGCCCCACGTGTAGTCGGCCGTCAGGTGATACGCGCGTCGGTCCTTGCCGTATTCGTTGGCGAGAATCGGCGCGAGCGCCTGTCCCGACATGTACGCGTTGAAGAAGTGACGGAAACCGTAGCGGCGGCGATCCTTCATCGTCGTGTCGTTCGAGTGGCTCAAGCCCACCATGTAGATGACGCCCATCTCCTGCGCGAGCGATTGCGTGGCGACGGCGACCGCGGACGACGAGCAGCCCGAGAACATGATGACGCCATCCTTCTCGATCATCCGCTTTGCGGACGCGCGCGCGGCGTCGGCCTTCGTCTGCGTATCGCCGGTGACGTACGCGACCTTCTTGCCCAGGATGCCGTTACCCTTGAGATGCGACGGCTTGAACGTCTTCAGCATGCCGCCATCACCTTCGCCGTTCAGGTGCTTCGCGGCCAGCTTGAACGCCCGCAACTCGTCCGCCCCCTCGTCGGCGTACGGTCCGGTCTGCGGGACGTTGAAGCCGAGCACGACCTCCTTGGCCTTGCTTGGGTCGTTGCGGAACGCCTCGGCCGCCCACGCATTGCGCGTGAATATCAGCGACGGGACTGCGAGCCCCGCGCCAAGCGCTGCGCCGGTCTTCAGAACCGTGCGGCGGCCGTTGTCCTTGATGTCGCCCATTTCTCTCCTCCGATGATCTTTGATCTGGTCGGCGATCGTCGCCGTGGCGGCGACACCGTGCTGCGATCATGGCAGTCGCGCGTCAACGTAGCAATACTTCATTGACAGTTAAGGAGAATCTTGTAAATATCCGCGGTAACTAACCTGCAAATCTGTCAAGCATTCACATTGCGATGCAATAACCGTTTGCGAATCGCTTCATGCCGCGCCCGCTGATCGGTCCGAAGATTCGCGATCGTCGCCACGCACTCGGCATCACGCAAGCAGGGCTTGCGGCGCGTGTCGGGATCTCGCCGTCGTATCTGAACCTGATCGAAGCGAACAAGCGCAGCATCGCGGGCGTGCTGCTGAAACGCATCGGCGCGGAACTCGAGCTGCCGATCGGTGAACTGGACGGCGCTGCGGAACAGCGTCTGCAGAACGACCTGGGCGAAATTGCCGCCGAGCCGTTGCTCGCGTCGTTCCGTCTGGACAGCCGCTCGGCGGGCGAACTCGCGAGCCGACACGGCGACTGGGCGCGCGCGCTCGTGTCGCTGCATCGTGCGTGGCGCGATCGGGATCAGGCGGTGCACGCGCTGTCCGACCGACTCTCGCAGGATCCGGTCCTGGGCGACGCAGTGCACGCACTGCTGACGCGCGTTGCGGCGATTCGCTCGTCCGCGGAAATCCTCGCGACGTTCGACGATCTCGACGCGGATGCGCAGCGGCGCTTTGCCGGCATCGTCGGCGACGAAAGCGGACGCCTCGCCGATGTTGCGCAGGCGCTTGCAGCGTTTTTCGACAAGGGGTCGAGTACCGCCCGTTCGTTGATGCCGGTGGAGGAGGTCGACGACTTCCTGCTCGAAAGGAACAACCACTTCCCCGCGCTCGAAGCGGCGGCCGACGCGTTCCTGCATGCGCCGCAAATCGACGGGTGCTGTGACGAGCGCTCGCTCGTCGACTATCTGCAACGCAGGCATGGCGTCGACGTGCGCGAGCACGCCGCCGATCCTGGATCGGGTGCGCTGCTTCGCACGCGCTACGACGACGCGTCGCACACGCTGTACGTTGCGGCGACGTCGGCGGCGTCGACGCGACGCTTCGAAATGGCGCGCCTCGCGGCGGAGTTGCACGACGGCGGCGCAGCGGTTACGCGCGAAATCGAGGACGCCTCGCTCCTGTCGACGCCCGCCGCACGACGGCGGGCGCGACGCGTGCTCACATCGTATGTCGCCGGCGCGGCGCTTCTTCCGTACGACGCGTTCCACGCAGCCGCTGTCGCCAACCGCTACGACATCGATCACCTCGGTGTGCGCTTCGGCGTGAGCTTCGAGCAGGTGTGCCACAGGCTGGTCACGTTGCGACGTCCGGGGGCCGAGGGCGTGCCGTTCGGTCTGATGCGCGTCGACGCCGCGGGTTACGTGACCAAGCGATTCCCGCTGCCGCATCTGCTGTTGCCGCGGCATGGCAACGCGTGCCCGATGTGGGCGCTGTACATGGCGCTGCAGTCGCCTGGCGCGATCGTTCGGCAGCTCGCCGAATTTCCGGCTGGCGACCGCTTCCTGTTCGTCGCGCGCACCGTCGAGAAGGCGCGGCCCGCGTTCCCGCTGCCACGGCGCCTCATGTCGATCATGCTCGTCTGCGACGCGCTCCACGCCGACCGAACGATCTACGGCGATGGCCTGAGCCTATCGTCGTCGGCACCGTCAACGCCCGTCGGATCGAACTGCCGGCTGTGCGTGCGGCGCGAATGTGCCTACCGTCAGGAAGATCCGATCATCGACGCCTGAGCCGCCCCCCGGTGTCGCGCGCCACGCCGCGCGCGGCCCGGCTACACTGTCGCGCACTGCCTGCAACGCGGAACTCGTCGCCATGTCCTCGCGCGTGCTGATCGTCGAAGACGAACCGAACATCGTGGAATCGCTGACGTTCCTGTTGCGCCGCGAAGGCTACGACGTCGCGTCGGCGGCCGATGGCGATGCTGCGCTGTCGTCGCTGCGATCCCACCAGTGCGACGTGATGATCCTCGATCTCATGCTTCCCCGGCTCAACGGATTCGAGGTGCTGAAGACGGTTCGCGCGGATCCCGCGTTCGCGTCGCTGCGTGTGCTGATCCTGACGGCGAAGGGCCAGGCGCAGGACCGCCGGCTCGCGGAGGACATCGGCGTCGACGCGTTCATGACCAAGCCGTTTGCGAACCGCGACATCGTCGACGCGGTGCGGCGGCTCACGGGCGCGTGAGTCCACGTCGTGCGCGTCGACCGCGGTGGACTCGGTCGCGATGAGTAAGCGCTTCGATCCCGCCCGCGTTCTCGACATCGCGCGGCTCCTGCCCATCGTTGGCATCGTGTTGCTGATGCCGCCGCTGATCGCGTTGTTCGTCGTCGACCGCTGGATTGGGGGCGTGCCGCTGATCGTCGCCTACGTGTTCGGCGTGTGGCTTGCACTGATCGCCTGCGCCGCGTGGCTCGCACGCCGGCTGAAGACGCTGAGCGGCGACGGCGACGCGGGGTCAGGTGACGCGCAGCAATAGGGACCGTTCAGATGCTGTCGGCCAATCTCGTCGTCGCGATTTCGCTTGCGTACGTCGCGGTGCTGTTTGCCGTGGCGTTTGCCGGCGACCGGCGCGCGCGCGTCGGTCATCTTGGCTGGCTGCAGTCGCCGCTCGTCTACACGCTGTCGATCTCGATCTACTGCACGTCGTGGACCTTCTACGGCGCCGTCGGCTCGGCCGCGCGCAGCGGCTTCGAGTTCGCGACGATCTACCTCGGCCCCACGCTCGTGTTCGTGGGCTGGTGGGTGTTGCTGCGCAAGCTCGTCCGCATCGGACACGCGCACGGCATCACATCGATCGCGGACATGATTTCCTCTCGCTACGGCAAGAGCGCGACGCTCGCCGCCGTCGTGACGCTGATCGCAGTGGCCGGGACGACGCCCTACATCGCGCTGCAGTTGAAGGCGGTGACGACGAGCTTCGACGTCATCGACAACACCGGACCGGATCCGCTGTCCGGGCTGCCGAGCGCAATCCCCGACTATCGGTTCGGTTTCTGGATCGCATTCGGCATGGCCGTGTTCGCGATCCTGTTCGGCACGCGCAACATCGACGCCAAGGAGCGGCACCACGGCGTCGTCGCCGCCATCGCCGTCGAAGCGGTCGTGAAACTGGTGGCACTCGTCGCGGTCGGCATCCTGGTCGTCTGGGGGATTTCGGACGGGCCGTCGGCGATTTTCGCGCGTACGCCGGAGCAGTTCCTGCACGGACAGGACATGTTCGGCCCGCGCTGGGTGACGCTGACGTTCCTCGCCGCCGCGGCCGTCGTGTGCCTGCCGCGCGAATTTCAGGTCATGGTGGTCGAGAACTTCGACGAGCAGCATCTGCGCACGGCGTCATGGCTGTTTCCGCTGTACCTGTTCCTGATCACACTGTTCGTTCTGCCGATCGCGATTGCCGGGATGACGTTCCTGCCGGCCGGTTCGAACCCCGACATGTTCGTGCTCACGCTGCCGATGTGGGCGCGACAGGACGGCGTCGCGCTGCTCGCTTTCCTCGGCGGATTCTCGTCGGCGACGTCGATGGTGATCGTCGCGTGCATCGCCCTGTCCACGATGCTGTCGAACCACATCATCATGCCGGTCGCGCTGCGTTTCGGGCTCGTGTCGTTGCCTGCGAGCGGAGAAATCCGCCGCTTCCTGCTCACCAGTCGTCGCATCGGCATCTGCGTGATCCTGCTGCTGGGCTTCTTGTACTTTCGCTTGAGCGGCACCGGCGGCGAACTTGCGTCGATCGGTCTCATCGCATTCGCCGGCGTCGCGCAGGTCTTGCCCTGCCTGCTCGGCGGTCTGTTCTGGCGGCGCGCGAATGCGGACGGCGCGATCGCGGGTCTCGTGTCGGGCGCCTTGTTGTGGGCCTACACGCTGTTCCTGCCCAGCTTCGCGGGCGGCTTCATCGTGTCGCAGGACGTGATTGCGCACGGACCGTTCGCGGTCGCGGCGTTGCGCCCGCAGGCGCTGTTCGGTTTCGACGGAGTCGATCCGCTCGTGCACGCGCTGTTCTGGAGCCTCGGAATCAACACGCTGCTGTTCGTCCTCGTATCGCTTGCACGCGATCAGCGGCCGCTCGAGCGGCTGCAAGGCACGCTGTTCGTTGACGTGTTCCGTACGCCCGCGGAAGCGGCGTCCGGACTTATCGTGCGCCAGGCGACCGCGCACGACTTGAGCATCCTCGCCGAACGCATCCTCGGTGCGAACGAGGCCCTGCAGCTGTTTCGCGACGCCGCGCGCGCGCAGGGAATCGCAGGGAACGTGCCGATCGCGGACAACGCTTTCATCACGCAGCTCGAGCGCAAGCTCGCAGGCAGCGTCGGCGCGGCGTCGGCGCGCGCCTTGATCTCGCAGGTCGTCGAGGGCGAGACGATCAGCCTGGACGAACTCATCCGCATCGCCGACGAAACCCAGCAGGTGCGCGAATACAGCCGCCGGCTGGAGGAGAAGTCGCGCGAGCTCGAAACAACGGCGAGTCAGTTATCGGAAGCGAACGCGCGGCTGACGCGTCTCGATGCGGAAAAGGACGATTTCCTGTCGCAGGTGAGTCACGAAGTGAGAACGCCGATGACGTCGATCCGCTCGTTCACCGAAATCCTGCTCGACGAGAAGGGGCTCGAACCCGGGCGGTCCGCGCACTTCCTTCGGATCATTCACGACGAAAGCGTGCGGCTCACGCGGCTCCTCGACAGCACGCTCGACTTGAGCCTGCTCGAACGCGGGGAGGCACCATGGCAAACATCGCCGATCGACCCCGAGGCTGCGCTCGACAACTCGATCCGCGCGTGTTCGGGGCTTGCGGCGGACAAGCGCGTCGACATCGTAACGGGAGGGCGCGCGCGAGGCGTGCGCGTAGAAGCGAACGCCGATCGCCTCGCGCAGGTATTCATCAACCTGATCTCGAACGCGATCAAGTACAACACGAGCGACGAACCCGAGTTGCGCATCACGACGCGCGTCGTCGGTGACGAGTACGAGATGCTGTTCGCGGACAACGGCCCCGGCATCCCGTACTACGAGCGCGGGAAGATCTTTTCCAAATTCATGCGCGGTTCGGCGACGACGCGAGGTACGGCGGCGGGGGCGGGCCTTGGTCTCGCGATCAGTTGGCAGATCGTGCGCCGGTTCGGCGGCTCGTTGACACTGATGCCGGACGGGCCGGGCGCCTGCTTTCGCGTGTCGCTCGCGCGGATCAAGTAGGGCCGGATCCTACTTTTGGGGCCGTGCGTACCGACCGTCGAAAACGATCGACCACGTCGCCCCGCCGTCGGTCGACGCTTCCCACAGCTGGCGTACGCCACCCGACTCCGGCGTCCACCTAATGCGCTGGCGGGCGATCTTTGCCGGGGCGTCGGCATCGAACGCGTCGCCTTCGAGCACCATCGATGTGCCGTTCAAGCCGCCATCGAGCTGCAGCAATCCGCCGCCGCTGTCCACCCAGGTTTGATGCCAGCGGCCGCGGTCGCGGTCGTACAGGTTGACGCTCGTGCCCGTCACCCCCGACACACTGGTCCAGTGCTCGATCAGTGCGCACCCGCCGTGCGCCGACTCGATCCGGTTGTGGCCGGAGAGCTTGCCGACCGGATCGCGCACTTCCCAGTCGCCGATCCAGAAGTCGAACTGCCGGTGTGCGGCGGCTGCGCAGGGCGGCGGCTTTGGCGCAGGAAGAACGGCTTGTCCCCGAGCGGCATCGTTGGCGATGAGCGCCAGGAGCAGCGGCGCCGCGAACCGGAAGCGCAGAGAACGCGAAAGAACCTGCATGAACCAGTGTCTCTTCCGAGTGTCTCGAGTTGATCGCGGGCGCACGCGCTGTCGGAGTCAGAACTTGCCGAAACGGTGGTACGCGTCGACAGGGTCCATGCCGGCGATCAACGCGCTTCGCATCTCGCTTTCGGTCGCCATCACCGCTTCGGTGCGCGCGACGGTTTCGGCGACGCTGGCGTGAGGGATGACGACGACGCCATCGCGATCGCCAAGCAGGTAGTCGCCGGTCGCGATGGTGACGTCGCCGATCGTCACCGGTTCGCCGAAGCGATCGGGCACCCAGCGCTCGACGATGTCGGCGGGCGTCAGGAACGAACAGAACACGGGAAAGCCCTGCTCGAGCACGAGCTCGGTATCGCGCGACCCGCCGTCGACGACGTAACCGAGAACTCCGCGTGCCTTGAGCGTCTGAGCCGAGAGCTCGCCCATCAGCGCAATCTCGTGCGTGTTCGGCTGGCACACGACGACATGCCCACGCGGCGCCTTCGACAGGAGCGTGCACCACCCGAGCAGGCATTCATCGCGCGTTCTGGTGCGATCCACGTGTCCCGCAACGGTCCAAACCGGACCGGCGACGCGCATTGCGGGCGCAATCGCCTTGATCGCCGTTGGAAGCACGATCCGATCGCAACCCATTGCGCGCAACACGTCGTGCACCGCGCCGGTGTAGCACGCGCCGAGCCGCTGCGTCAGCGCTTCATGCTCGGAAGCGCTCTTGGGTGCAGCCGTCACGACGTGCGACGCTTCCAGCCGCCGATGATCGCGCCGGCGATCCCGAGGCCGACGATGGCGTAGATGGCATTGATCATCCACAGATTGACGCTGCGCCACTCGAAGCCGTAGTTGAGCGCGAGATTCGCGCCGATGAAACCAAGTGCGACCGCGGCGCCGAGGCGCATGCCGCCGGCGAATGTCGTCGCCTGCAGCCGCTCGATCAGCCATCCGAGCGTGTAGCACATGACGAGGATGGCGACGAAGCCGATCACGAACGGCAGGGGCGAGCGTGCCTGCTCGGCGGCCATCTGCTCCACCGTCTTCCCGATCGCCGCGAGCCACTGGCCCGACAGGACGTTGTACCAGAGCGCGCCCAGCACGAAGAACACGATCGCGGCGATCCAGATTGCAACATGTCTCGCTCCACTCACGGCGCATCCTCCGGGATATTGATCGAGGCCGTATTTGAACACAGCCCGACAGCATCGCGCGCATGCCGTTGGCCACGCGATGCGGCCCGTTGACCCGATCCCGCAGCCGGTAAGCCAACTTGCGAGAACGGGGATGGTTGCACGCGCTACATTCGAAACGCGCGGACGGTAGCAACCCCGGCAACGTCGAGTGAACGATGAACGCGATTGCAATGCCTGTGCTTGAAATGGGCGACAGCGCCGTCAGCGTGACCCGCGTCGATTCTCCGCTCGGCGCGTTGCACGTCGCGGCGGTCGGCACGGGCGTGTGCGCAATGGTTTTCGATGCCCACCGCGATGCGCTGGCGTTGCGCCTGCGACGGATGCTCGGCCCGTTCTTTCGCATCCAGCCCGGCGATCCGCTCGGTGTCGGGACGACGTTGCACGCGTATTTCGCCGGTGCGCTCGATGCACTCGCCGACATTCCGCTCGCAACGGTGGCGACGCCGATGCAACGGCGCGTGTGGTCGCTCGTGAGTGCCGTGCCCGCGGGCAGCGTCACCACCTACGCCGCGCTCGCCGAGCGGCTGGGCATGCCGCGCGCGCAGCGCGCCGTCGGCGTGTGCCTCGCGACGAACGCCGTACCGATCTTCGTTCCGTGTCATCGCGTCGTTTCCACGTCGGGCGCGCTCGCGAGCCACCCCGGCGGCATCGAGCGCAAGCGGTGGCTGTTGCGGCACGAACGGGCGCTCGACGTCGCCGACCTCACGATGGCGCGCGTGCTGCGTGCGCGAAGGCGCGCGCGCCTCGATCCGCGCGACACGGTCGAACTGGTCGAATGGTCCCGCGTCGTCGGGTATTGATCGGTTGACGCGTGAGCGCTGGAAAGCCTTCCGATCAGGCTTCCGCGAGTCGCGACAGTCCGAACGCCGCCTGGATCGGGCCGCGATAGCTGCGCCCGGATGTGAGTTCGGTGCCGTCGACAAGCGTCACCGCGTATTCCCCGTGTACGAGCGGCCGCAGTTCGCGCACCAGGCGTATGTTCACGGCGTGCGAACGATGCACGCGCAGGAATTCA
>DASSEA010000236.1:0-4669 GCA_035696805.1 Casimicrobiaceae bacterium | reverse complement strand
GCCGCCGCTCAAGGGCGCGTGCGTGAAACGATCGACACGCTTTTGACCGCGCTGATGACCGGCGATGAGGCAACCGTGCGTCGAGCGCTCGACCGCGTGCTCCGCATCGGTTCCACATCCGGGCGAGACATCGTCGCCGGCATCGTCGCCGGATTCGATGCCAATCTTCAGGCGACCGAATCGCGCTCCGTGCGCGTCGACGGCTGATCCAGCGAGCGCCGTCCCTCCGCGGTCGACACTTCGGCAGGCGGCTCCGGCTTCAATGGGGGTTCGCCTTGCATTGCGTCATCGAGCTGCTCGACACGAGGCCCACCGCGCCTTCCTCGACGAAGGGAGACGCCCTTGGCCGCCCACGCGATCCCCGACCACATCGCGACGAATGCGACAGGCCACGCGAGCACGCGCGGCCACAATGCGGCGAGCACACCGATCGTGATCGACACTGCCGCCATCATGAACAGGAGTCCCGCTTCGGCGGGCCCGAGAATGCGGCGATCGGTCAACGCTGCGCCCAATGCGCTACCGACGCTGAACGCGCCTGCCGCCGCACGGCCGGCGCTGCCCGAGACCGCGCGGCGCGTCGTCCGTCGCGCGCCGCCCTCGCCCCCTGCCGCCGCGGATGGCAGCGCGCGTCGCACGCGATTGCGCTTGGTCAGCACGATCTCGGTCGAGCGCCCAAGGTCGGCTTCGTACTGCCACGCCATTTGCTCGGAAAACGTGGGATCCTCGATGGCTACGTCGAGCTCGTAGTTCGACATCCAGCTCGCCAGGTTGAGGTTCGTCGAGCCGACGCGCGACCAGCGCCGATCGGCGACGGCGGTCTTCGCATGCAACATCGTCCCGGCCCATTCGAACACGCGTACGCCCGCTTCGAGCAGCGGGCGATACTGCGCACGCGACAATGGCGAGAGCGCGGGAATGTCGCTCGCGCCCGGGACGAGCAAGCGCACGTCGACGCCATCACGCGCGGCTGCGCGCAGCGCCTGTACATAAGGCGACGTCGCGACGAAGTAGGCGTCCGTCAGCCAAAGCTGGCGGCGCGCGATCGACGCAATGATCAGGTCCATGCGGAACGTACCGGCGACCGCGGGCTCGTTCGCGATGACGTGCAGGCGCATCTTGCCGGCGGGCTTCATCTCTTCGACGCGCGTCAGGAGCGACGCATCGATGGGGTCGCCGCATACACCGAACACGTTCGCGAACGCCTCCTCGAGGGATGCAACGGCGGGACCCTTGATCTCGATGCCGGTGTCCCGCCACGGCTCGAGCCTTCGCTTTGGGTCGCCGAGCCAGCGCTCGCTGATGCAAAGACCGCTCACGTACCCGACCGCGCCGTCGACGACGATCGTCTTGCGATGATCGCGCGACAGCCAGCCGAGAGGGCTCGACAGCCGCGGCGGGTTGAAGACGCGCACGTCCGCACCCGCGTCGCGAACGCCCTTCCACAGCGATAGCGCGCGCCAGCAGCCGAGCCAGTCGACGATGACGTAGACCTTGACGCCCGCTTGCGCGCGCTCGGTGAGCAGCGCAGCGAATTCGCGCCCGATCGCATCGTTCTCGACGATGTACGATTCGAAGAGGATGTAACGTTGTGCGCTGGATAGCGCCTCGCGCCACGCAGGATAGTTTTCACGGGCGTCACACAGCAGGCGAACCGCATTGCCCTCGCTCGCGGGTGAGCCTGCTGCGCGCGCGAACGCGCGCTCCGCGAGCTCGGCGAGCGTCGCCGGTGCAAAAGCTGCGTAACGGATCGGTTGGGGCGGCAACGCGTGATCCCAGCGCGCGCGTCAGCCCGCGTCGTTGGGTAACGGCGCGGAGGCTTCGCCGAGCGCGGCGTCGCGGGACACGCGCAAGGATCCGACGAGCCCGGCAAGCAGCGTCGGGTCGATCGGTTTCACCAAGTGGTAATCGAAGCCTACGCTCTTCGAACGGACACGATCCTGCTCTTGCCCATAGCCCGAAACGGCGACGATCATCGTGCGCCCGTTTTCCGGTTGGGCGCGAATGTGTTCGGCGACGAGGTAGCCGTCGATTGCAGGCAATCCGATGTCGAGCAGGACCGCGTCCGGACGCAATCGCTGGACCGATTCGAGCGCCGCCTTGCCATCGTAGGCGACGTGCACATCGCAGCCGTTCATTCGCATGACGCTCGCGGTGCTGTCGGCGACATCGCGATTGTCGTCAACGACGAGCACACGCAGGCCGGCGGGTGATGGCCCTTCGCGCGGCGCGGCGTCCTCGGGTCGTGCGTCGGCGACGTCCGCGAGCGGCAGCCGAACGGTGAACTCACTGCCGCGGTTGCGCCCTTCGCTCCTGACGGTGACGCTGCCGTGCTGCATCTCGACCAGCCGACGCACCAGCGTCAACCCGATCCCGAGCCCGCCGTGCGACCGTGCAAGCGTGCGGTCCACCTGCGTGAACGGATCGAAGATGCTCGTGAGGAATTCGGGCGGGATGCCTACGCCCGAATCGCGCACGCGAAACACGACCGTGTCCTCTTCGCGCGCGGCGGTCAGCGTGATGCGGCCGCCTTTCGGCGTGTACTTCGCCGCATTGTTGATGACGTTGGACAGGATCTGCGAAACGCGCGCGAAATCGCCGCGAACGTGCAGCGGCTCGGACGGAAGCTGCACCGACAGCGTATGCCGGTTGCCGTCGATGTTTGGGCGGCTCGTCTCGATGGCAGCTGCGGCCACCTGCGCAACGTCCACGGGTCCGATCTTGAGCTCGATCTTGCCGCGGGTGATCCGCGACACGTCGAGCAGATCGTCGACGAGGCGGACGAGCTGCTTCAACTGGCGCGCAATCAGCTCGCGCGCCCAGTCGAGCTTGCCGGGATCGCCCTCGCTGACACGCAGGATGTGCACGGCGTTGCTGATCGGCGCGAGCGGGTTCCGCAGCTCGTGGGCGAGCATGGCGAGGAACTCGTTCTTGCGCTGATCCTCGTCCTGGATCTTGCGGAACAGCAACGCGTTGTCGATGGCCGTCGCAGCGCGCGTCGCGAGCTCGTTGACCATCGCGCCGGTATCCGCATCGAAACGCCGCTCCTTCGTCTCGATCCCGAGCGTAAGCACGCCGAGCTTCCGCGCACGAACGACGAGCGGAACGAGCAGCAACGTATGGGCGGTAAGGCCGCGCGGCAGCGGGACGCGCGACGCGACCGGTCCGTCGGGATCGCGCTCGATCGACTCGGGTTTGCCCGATGCGCGGACGCGTGCGATCGCATCCGCGACGCCTTCGTCGCCGATTTCCAGCATCGACGCCGCGAGCAGCGGAAATTCCGCCTCGTCGGTCGCCCACGTCATCTCGTGCCGCTCGGGATGACCGTCACCCGGCGCGATCGACACCAGGCACACGTCGGCGAAGCGCGGGATGATCAGCCTGCCAAGGTCGCGGAGCGTCGCGTCCAGATCGAGCGAACTCGCGAGCGAGCCGCTCGCTTCGGCGAGGAACGCGAGCCTCCGCGAAGCGCGTTCAGCCGCTTCGCGCGCGGCCTTTTCCTCGGCGAGGGAAATCCGCTCCTGCGCCTGGCGCTTCGCCTGATCTGCGAGCAGATACAGGTCGACGAAGACGCGCACCTTTGCGCGCAGGATCTCGGGCACCACCGGCGATGCAATGTAATCGACGGCGCCCAGGGAATACGCCTGCGACATCCGCAGCTCGTCGCCGTAGTCGGCGGTCACGAGGATGATCGGCGTGTGCGCGGACTTTTTGCGTGCGCGAATCAGCGATGCCGTTTCGAGCCCGTCGAGGCCGGGCATGTTGACGTCGAGCAGGATCAGCGCGAACTCGCGTTCGAGCACCTGTCGGAGCGCCTCGTCGCCCGACGATGCCGTGTACAGGTGCTGGCCCAGTTCCTCGAGCAGCGTCCTGTAGACGAGCAGCTTGTCCGGCCGGTCGTCGACGATCAGGATGTTCGCGCGGTCAGGCATCGCAGTCAGCCGTACGAACGGAGTTCGAGGGCACGCGGCTACCCGTCGATCCGATCACCGCGACAGCCATCCGCGGAGGCAACCGAGCATCAGTTCGGTATCGACCGGTTTCGACAGATAGTCCCACGCGCCGGCCTCCATGCACTTCTCCCGGTCGCCCTTCATCGCCTTCGCCGTGACGGCGATGATCGGCGTGTCGCGGCACGCCGGGATCTGGCGGATCTCGCGGATCGTGTCGATGCCGTCCATCTCGGGCATCATGATGTCCATCAGGATCGCTTCGACGTTCGGCTGCGCGTGCAACGCGGTCACGGCATCGCGGCCGTTGTCGTGCGACACGACGTTCATGCCGCGATCCTCGAGCAGCGAGGTCAGCGCGAAGATGTTGCGCATGTCGTCGTCCACCACCATCACGTTGCGCCCGCGCAGCACGTCGTCCGCGTCGTAGAGCGCGCGCAGCGTCCCGACCATGAGATCGGTGTCGACCGGCTTGGCGAGGTAATCCCACGCGCCCGCTTCCATGCATTTCTCGCGGTCGCCCTTCATGGCCTTCGCCGTGACGGCGATGATCGGCACGTTCTTGCAGGCGGGAATGCGGCGGATCTCGCGAATCGTGTCGATGCCGTCCATCTCCGGCATCATGATGTCCATCAGGATCGCTTCGACGTTCGGCTGCGCGTGTAACGCGGTCACGGCATCGCGGCCGTTGTCATGGGAAACGATGACCATCCCGCGAT
>DASSEA010000235.1:0-3984 GCA_035696805.1 Casimicrobiaceae bacterium | reverse complement strand
GATTGAGCGCGCCAGGTTCGACGCTGCACGGCACCAAGCCGCTTCTCGCGGCACGTCATCTTGCGCTCGTCGTGGTGTCGTTCGTGATGCTGGTGCCTTTCTACTGGGGGCTGAAGACCGCGATCACCAACGAGAACATCTACGCGTACCCGCCTTCGATCCTGCCGAAGGATCCGCATCTCTTCAACTTCGTCGACGTCTGGTACCTGATTCCATTCCCACGCTACCTCGCCAACAGCGTCATCGTGTCGACGATCGCCGTGCTCGGCAACGTCGTGTTCAACGCGCTCGCCGGGTACGCATTGACGCGCGACTTTCCGGGGCGGCGAGCCGTCCTCGCATTGTTCCTGTCGTGCATGCTGATTCCGTTCCAGGCCACGATCATTCCGGCGTACCTCGTGACGGCGAAGATGGGATTGCTGAACACGTATTTCGGCCTGGCGTTTCCGTTGCTGTCGACGATCGTCTGCATTTTCGTGTTCAAGGCCGCTTTCGAAGCGGTGCCACGGTCGCTGATCGATGCGGCGCGCATCGACGGACTGAGCGAATGGCGGATCATCGTGCGCGTGCTGCTGCCGCTGTCGAAACCGGCGATTGCGACCAACGTCATCCTGAGCTTCATCTGGTCGTGGAACAACTTCCTGTGGCCGCTGCTCATCACGCGCGACCCTCTGATGCAGACGCTCCCGCTCGGTCTCGCACGCTTTCTGTCGTACATGGAAGACACGACGGGTGCGCTCTACGCGTTCGCGGTGATGGTTCTCGCACCGTCCATCCTGGTGTTTCTGATGGCGCAGAAGGAATTCATCCGCGGTCTTACGTCCGGGGCCACCAAGGGATGAGCCTCCATCGGCAGCTCGTGTCGCGCTGGCTGATCGTGCCCGGTGGCATCGCCGTCGTGACGCTGGTCTGGCTCGCTTACGTGGCGGCGCATGACCATGGCGTCGTCGAGGGACGCGTGGTCGATCGATCAGGTCGACCCGTGGGCGGCGCCTCGGTGATGCTGTTCGAGCGAGGCTTCGTGACGCACCAGGAGCGCGGCCGCGCAACGTCGGATGCCGACGGCGCATTCCGCTTCACCGACAACCGCAGTCACTCCATCCAGCTCGAGGCCGAAGCGCCCGGTCTCGGACGCTCGGAACGGCGCATCGTTCGCCTGTGGTTCGCCGCGCAGGACGTGAAGCTCGTCGAGCCCCTGCGCTTCGCAACGTCGAAATGACCGCGCCGGTCATCCTGTTCGATTCCTGGCCACGCACGGCGCCGCTCATCTTCACGCCGGAGGCGCGACGACGCTTCGAACAACTCGGTCGCATCGTGGGACTGGACGAGAGCGCCAATGGCAAGCTGCCCGACGCGTTGATCGAAGCCACGCTGCCGACGGTTCGCGTCATCGTCGGCCAAACCGACCTCGATGCAGCGCGCTTGTCGAGCGCGCGGCAGCTCGCGGCGATCATCAACGTCGAAGGCAACTTCGGGCAGAACGTCGACTATGCCGAATGCTTCCGCCGGGGGATCCAGGTCCTGTCGATCGCCCCGGTGTTCGCGCATCCGGTCGCCGAGATGGCGCTGGGCCTCGCCATCGATCTCGCGCGCGGGATCACGCATGCCGACCGCCTGATGCGTCAAGGACGCGAACAGTACGGTCTCGCCGGCAACCGCGATGCGTTCGCGCTGCGAGGTTCCACGATCGGATTCGTCGGCTGCGGCAATCTCGGCCGTGCGCTCATCCCCCTGCTGGCGCCGCTGCGGCCGCGACTGTTGATTCACGATCCGTGGCTGCCCGACAACGTCATACGGGAGCTGGGTGGCGAGCCTGCATCGCTCGACGCCGTGCTCCGCGAGCCGCGCGTGATCTTCGCGCTCGCCGGCGTCACCGAGGAAAACCTGCGACTGCTCGATCGTCCACGCCTGGAAACGATTCGCAGCGACGCCGTGTTCGTGCTGGTGTCGCGCGCGGGGCTCGTCGATTTCGACGCGTTGGTCGATCTCGTCGCCGCGGGCCGCTTTCGCGCCGCAACCGACGTGTTCCCGCTCGAGCCGGTCGCCTCGAACGATCGCGTGCGACACGTCGAAGGCTTGATCCTGTCCGCGCATCGCGCCGGCGGCTTGCCCACGGCGCTGGCGGGGATCGGCGAGATGGTCGTCGACGATCTCGATCTCATTTTGCGCGGGCTGCCACCCCAGCGGTTGCAGGCGGCGAGGCCGGAGACCGTGACCCGCTGGCGCAATCCGCCGGGTCGTAGCTACGCGCCGGGGACGCGGTTGTGAGCGCGACCGCGCAAGCCGTGACCGGTGACGACAACGGACGTGCCGTCGTGCTCCACGTCGACGACGTCGGCATGTGCCACGGCGCCAACGTCGCGCTTGTCGAGCTGTCGCGGTCGGGCGGCGTGACCTGCGGGTCGGTCATGGTCCCTTGTCCGTGGTTTCGCGAAATCGCGAGCGAAGCCGCCGCGGACCGCACACTCGACGTGGGTGTGCATCTCACGCTCACCTCCGAGTGGCCGCAATACCGCTGGGCGCCGCTGACGACGCATTCGCGCGCCTCGGGGCTGATCGACGACCAGGGTTACTTTCCGCGCAACTGCCTCGCATTGCGTGAACGCCTGCACGTCGAGGCTGCGGAAATCGAGCTCCGCGCACAGATCGACCGGGCGATCGACGCCGGCATCGACGTCACGCACCTCGATACGCACATGGGCGCGGCGCTGGTGCCCGAGCTCGTCGATGTTTACGTGCGACTTGCAATGGATTATCGATTGCCCGTGCTGCTGCCGCGCGACGCCGCTTCGTATACGGGCGTGCTGCGCATGGGCGAGATTCCACCGGGCCTGCACGCGCGCCACGTCGAGCGCCTCGACGCGTTGGGCCTGCCGGTGTTCGACCACTTCCGAATGACGCCGGAGACGTACAGCCCCGACGCTGAAACAACCTATCGCCGCATGATCGAAACGCTGCCGCGCGGCGTCACGTTCTTCGCGCTCCACTGCAACGCACCGGGTGACATCGAGGCCATCGTTCCGCCGCGGGCGCACCGCCGCACCCATGAATATCGGCTGTTCGGATCGGGGGCACCGATCCAATGGCTCGCCGAACAGGGCATTCGCGCGATCGGGATGCGAGCAATCCGGACGCTTTGGCGCGCTGCGCCGCCCGCCTAGCCGATCGACGCGGTCGATCGCCAAACTTCTGTCACATCGACGCGGTCAATCGCTAAACTTCTGCCACTCAAAAAAGCTTGAAAGTGACCGGGTGAAGCGGCCCTCGACAATCTATTTGACCGCCTTCGCAGCCTTGTGCGCCGCGATTGCGCTGCGGTGGCTGCTCGATCCGATGATGGGCGACACCCTGCCGCTCGTCACGTTGTTCGGCGCGGTGGCCGCGACCGTGTGGGTCGGCGGTTATCGCGCGGCCATCGTCGTCGCCCTGCTCGGCTATCTCGCAAGCGCGTACCTCTTCATCGAGCCCCGTGGTGAACTTGGTCGTGGCGAAACACGGAATGTCGTCGGACTGCTCGCCTACATCTTCACGTGCGGCCTGATCATCTGGATCGGCTGGGCAATGCGGCGCGCACGGGCGAGCGCCAACGAGCGAGGCGAAGTGCTGCGGGTAACGCTTGCGAGCATCGGCGATGCCGTCATCTCCACCGATAACGACGGCCGAGTCACCTACCTGAACGCGGTCGCCGAATCACTGACCGGCTGGACGCTTGAGCAGGCATCGTCGCAACCCCTCGACGCGGTGTTTCGCATCGTCAACGAGGAGACGCGCCTGCCGGTGGAAAATCCTGCAACTCGTGCGCTGCGTGAAGGTGTCATCGTCGGCCTGACGAACCATACGACGCTGATCCGCAAGGACGGGAGCGAGCGATGCATCGACGACAGTGCGGCGCCCATCCGCAACGACCGCGGCGAGGTCAGCGGCTGCGTCCTGATTTTTCGCGACATTTCGGACCGCCGGCGCCTCGAGCAAACCGCGGTCAGC
>DASSEA010000234.1:0-3967 GCA_035696805.1 Casimicrobiaceae bacterium | reverse complement strand
GCTCACCACGTGCCGCGCACGCCGGCGAACACGCCGCGCGGCGCGCCGAGCGCGCGAAATTGCTCGGGCGCCGCCGCAACGCCGGCCGCGGGTCCAAAGGTGCGATCGGGTCCGGTGAACGCGTTCGAGCCAAGCAACCCGAAGTTCGCATAGTGACGATCGAACAGATTGTCGATCTGCGCGAACAGCGCTCCGCGGGGCGATAGTCGATATTCCGCCTCGACGTGCGCCACCGTGTAGCCGGGGACGCGGCCGGATCGATCGCGATTGTTCTCGTCGCCGCGCGCGTACTGGCTCGATGCGGCGGCGATCGACGCACCCAGCGTCAATCGCGGCGTGGCATCCCAGTCGACGCGCAGTTTGGCCGCGTGCATCGGGATGCCGGGAATGCGATCGCCCGGATGGACGAGGATGGCCCCGCGTGCATCCGCTTCCGAATTCGCGGCACTCTCCGCCTCGAACGTCGAGCGGAAGCGTGCATCGATCACGTTGTAGCGGAGCGCAAGCGTCACCGGCTCCACGCGCACCGTCGCCGCGAGTTCGATCCCTTGCCGCCGTGTGCGGCCGACGTTGCGAAAGTAGCCCGCGTTGGTCGCCCCCGCGCCGCTCGCGATGAACGCCAGGTCGTCGCGCAATTCCGATCGGTACAGCGCAGCCGACCATCGCGCGCTGCGCCACGTGCCGCGCACTCCGGATTCGATCGTCGACGATACGACCTTCGCGAGGGTCGGATCGGCGAGGAACTGGTTCGGCAGCTTGCACGGGGCTTCCGGATCGGCGCAGGTCAGTTCGATCGGCGTCGGCGCGCGCATGCTTTCACTGTAGCTCGCATACGCGGTCAGCGCGTCGTCCGGGTTGAAGGTGATGCCGAGCGCCGGGTTGAGGCGCGCGAACCGGTGCGCTCCATTGAGCGCGGGCGATTCTCCCGTGCGATCGTCGATCGTCACGCGCGACGCGTCGTAGCGTGCCGCGACCGTCAGCGTCCAGGCCGGCGCGACGCGCACCACGTCGCTCGCATGAATGCCGGCATCGCCGTTGTGCAGGTCGACGTCGGTGGTGGACCGGAACGCTCCGGTGCCCGTCGTGCCCCGGTCGTTCGTGAACGCCGCCGACTGCGTCGACTGGGCGAAGCGCGTCAGGCCATGACGCAGGGTGGCCCCGATCGCGATCTGATGCGGACGACCGAGGAAGGTCTCGCGCAGCGTCCATTGCAACGCCGCGCCGAACGACGTCGCATCGGTCGTCGCGCGGTCGTTCGTCGCTGTGGTCGTGTGAAGGATGCCGGTCTCGGGATCGACCGCACCGAAATCGTCGTCTACGTTGCTGCTGAGGTTCGTATTGTGAAAGCGTCGCATAAACACGTTTGCATCGACGAGCCGGCCGTCACCGAGGAGGCGGCTGCCTTTGGCGATGACGAACGCAACGCGGTTTTCGTTGATGTCCGGATAGGTGTAAGGGTCGCGGGGCCGGTCGAGGAACGACACCGGCAGCGTCTGCGCCCCGTTCAGCGTGTTGTCGGCGAGCGTGGCGCTCACGTCGAGATCGAGGCGTTCATCCCGGAAGCCGAGCTTGCCGAAGAACTGTCGGATGCGGCTCGCGCTGTGCCGCGACGCGCCGACGTCCTCGGCGACATGGCCGGTCGCAAACGCATCGAAGCGCCCGCTTGCGTGCCCGTAGTCGAATTCGAGCTCGCGCCGACCGTGCGAACCGCCGGAGAGTTCGCCGCCGCCGCCGGGATACTGGGCGCCGCTTTTCGTGTAGATCGCCAGTGCACCGCCGAGCGTGTTCAATCCGAATGCGGGAACCGAGCCCGGGATGAGTTGCACGCTGGAGATCGCCGAGCGTGGCAGCAGATCCCAGTTGACGGCGTCGCCGAATGGCTCGTTGATGCGCACGCCGTCCTGGAATACCGACAGGCCCTGTGGCGTGCCGAGGAGCGGCGACGCGGTGAAGCCGCGGAAGTCAAGCGACTGCTGGTGCGGATTGCCCTGACCCGACGATGCGTTCACGCTGTTCGAATTCGCGTCGAGAAACTGCGTGAGCGTCAGGGGACGCGTCCGCGCCAGCGCGCGGTTGTCGAAGATCTGCACGTTGGCCGGTACGTCTCGAAGCGGAGTTCCGAAGCCGGGCAGCGGCGCGGTGCCGACGACCTGGACCGACGGCAGTTCGAAGATTTCGGCGGGATTGTCAGCGCTGCGCGCGTCGATGCCCGCGCAGGCGAGCGCGAATGCGAGGAGACCTACGATTCGCGAACGGCGACGCGGCTCCACTTCAGCGAATCACGACACCCCACGGCAACGCGCCGACGGCGATCTCCGCGATCGCGCGATTCGCGGCCGTGTCGATCACCGAAATCGCGTTCGACCGGCCGCATGCGACGTAAAGCTTGCTTCCATCCGGCGTCAGCGCCATGTTCCACGGCCGTTTGCCGACGGGAATGGTCACGGTGATCGTGTTCGACGCCGTGTCGATCACCTGCACCGTTCCGTCACCGCCGGCGGAAACGTATACGTGCTTGCCGTCAGGGTGGACGGCAATGCCGTTCGCCCGGAGCCCGGCCTTGATCGTCGTCACCCGCGTCTGCGCGGCGACATCGATGACGGCGACGGCGTTCGCATGTTCCACCCCGACGTAAGCGCGGGTGCCGTCGGGCAGAAAACCGATGCCGCGCGGTCGTTCGCCGACGGTGACTGATTTGACGACTTCACCGCGCGCGACGTCGATGATGTCGACGCTGTCGGCTTCCTCGGCGCTCACGTAAATCCAGCGGCCGTCGGGACTCCACACGGCGTGCTCCGGATTCTTGCCCTTCATCGTGACGCGCTTGACGATCGTGAGCGACGACGCGTCGACGATCAGGACCTGATTGTTTTCCTCGATCGCCGCGGCGAGCAGGCGCCCGTCCGGCGACAGATAGATACCCTCCGGCGAATCGCCGAGCTTGATGCGGGCGGGTTCGGTCGGCGACGCGACGTCGACCACCGCGAGGCCGTTGGCCGTCTGGTCGCTCACAAAGAGACGCTTGCCGTCCGGCGTGACCGCGATGCCGCGCGGCTTGCCGCCGAGCGTCAGCGTTCGCGTGACGTGATCAGCCGCCGTGTCGATCACCGACACGGTCCCGGATCCTTCGTTGGGTACGTAGGCGAAGGGTGCGGCAAAGACGGTTCCGCTCATTGCCAGCGACGCCAGGAATGCTCGCACGACCCGCATTGTTTGCTCTCCATTCATGCCGTCTTCGCGGTCAATTGCATCGAACTGGCCGCCGCAAGGGCAATCTCGTATGCTAACCGACTTGAACCGCGCCTTCCTCGCCTCGATCCCGCCGCAACCGCACGTGTTCGTCGACCGCCATCCAATGCGCGGCTGCGCGATGCGACGCGCGCTTTCCATCGGCATCGCCTGCGTCATTGCCGGCGCCGCGATGGGGCCGGAGCGCGTCGAGGCGCAGCGCGCCGCGGGCGATGTGGCCGTCATCGATCCGATCACGGTCACGGCGACGCGTCGCGCCGAGCGTACGTTCGACGTGCCGGCGTCGGTCGACACGATCGACGGGTCGACGCTGCGCGACGGCCAGCCGCAGATCAACCTGTCCGAAACGCTGCCGCGCATTCCCGGCGTGTTCGCCGCGAATCGTCAGAATTACGCGCAGGATCTGCAGATCAGTTCGCGTGGCTTCGGTGCGCGAGCCGCCTTCGGCGTGCGCGGCGTGAGGCTGTACCAGGACGGAATTCCCGTCACCATGCCCGATGGGCAGGGACAGACGGGGAGTTTCAGCCTGTTGTCCGCGGAGCGCGTGGAAATCCTGCGCGGGCCGTTTTCCGCCCAGTACGGCAACGCGTCGGGCGGGGTCATCTCCGTGTTCACCGAAGACCCGCTTGAAGCGCCACTGCTCACGGTCACCGGGGGCGGCGGCAGCTACGGTACCGGCACGGTCGGCGTCAAGATGAGCGGCGCGGGCGCGCACGTC
>DASSEA010000233.1:0-2642 GCA_035696805.1 Casimicrobiaceae bacterium | reverse complement strand
CGCATCGTCGGGCAGCGGTCGCGTCGCGCCCTCGCGTCGCGCGTTCGCGTGCTCCGCGACCAGGTCCGCCGGCACTGCACCTTCCGCCGACAGCGGCGTATCGATCCGGGGCGTGTCGTCGTTCATCGTCGTCATGCCATCTTTCGCAATCGAAGCACGAGGCAACCGTGCGTCAGCTCGGGCGCTCCGACCTCGAAGCGCCCGCCGGGCAGCGCGATCCGCCGCTCGAACGCGCCATAGGGAATCTCGAGTTGCCGCACCGCGAGCCGCAGTCCGGCAAAGGGCAGCGGTCGCTCGCCGTGAATCACGATCACGCCCGCTTCATGGCGTACGCGCACGCGCTCGGTCGTGACGCCGGGCATGGCCGCGACGATGATCAGCTCGTGCTCGCTTTCGAAGAGGTCGACCGGCGGTTCCCACGCCGCGGGTGCACGACCGCTGACGTGGAAGAAACGGCGATGCAGGCGCTCGGCCCGGTCGATCAGATCGCAGGCTTCCGCCCACATCCAGTCGGCGGGATCAGTTCTGCGCATGCGTCGTGATCCATTTCAGCAGTTGAGGCAGCGGCAGCGCGCCGGCCTGGCGCGCGATCTCGCGGCCGTTGCGAAACGCGATCAGCGTCGGAATGCTGCGAATGCCGAATTGCGCCGCCAGCGCGGATTCGGCCTCGGTGTCGACCTTCGCGAGCCGCACGCCCGGTGCGACGCGTTCCGCCGCCTGCTCGAAGGCGGGCGCCATCATCCGGCAGGGCCCGCACCATTCGGCCCAGAAATCGACGACGAGCGGGATGTCGGCGTTGACATGGCGAGCGAAGGTTGCCGCCGTCAACGCCAACGGGCGGCCGGGGAACAGCGGTGACTTGCAACTGCCGCAGGTCGCACCGTCGGCGAGCCGATCCGGTGCGACGCGGTTGGTGGTCGCACAGTTCGGACACGCAACGAGGAGGCGAGCGGACGGATCCGCTGTCATGCCGAAGGCCCGATCGATCGGCCGCAGGAATGGACGCGCATTCGCCAACTATGAGGGCCGGACACGCGCTTTCAAGGCGAAATACGAGCGCCGTCATGACCGACCCTGTCGGCGCAGAACCTGGCCGGCGGAATTGCGAAGGCGCTGAGACCGCTTAGCCGCAGAGGCCGAGCACCCGTTCCTGCTGCGAGCAGGCCTTCGGCAGGCTGGCGGGCGCGCTCCGAGTCGCAGCGCAGGCGCGAATCTCGCGGGCGGTCGCGTCGTAGTAGAGCCACCCCCGGCCGAGATCCGGCAGCGACAGCGAGACCTCCCGCCACTTCGGGTGACCGCTTGCTTCGAGCACGGAGAAGTTGCGGCAGAGCTCGCGCATCAGCCGCACGAGGTGCTGCTTCGTCGCGCCGAGATTGAAATCGTAGGTCACGAGATACGCTCTGACCGCGAGCGCCTGCATGTCGATCGAAAGGAGGTTCGGATAATTCGCCGCCCGCACCGTCGCCGGGAAGTACGTTCCCAGTGCGGCATGCGTCGCCGGGTTGTCGGGATCGACCTTCAGGAGCTTGATGAACTGTCGCGACTCGGGCTTCATGTCCGTCAGGACCTTCGCCGGCTGGCCCGCGATGATCGCAACGACGTCGACCGACTTGTCGGTGACGAGCTTCGCCAGCGCTTCCTCATTCGACAGGAACGACGCGTCCTGATCGCGGATCGGTGCGTCGAACATCAGCCGATAGAGCGTGGTGGTCGTGAGTGCGGTCCCGCTGCCGATCGGTCCGGTGTTGATGCGTGCGCCGCGGATGTCGTGAACGAATTCCATCGGCGAATCGGCGCGCACGACGAAATAGATCTCCTCGTTGTAGAGCGGCGTGATGACGCGCAGCGGACGGATCACGTTGCCCGCCTCGACGTTGCCCGCCGCCGCCTGGTCGAGGAACGCCTGGTACACATCCGACTGCACCATCGCGAGCTTCACGCCCGGCTCGTAACGCAGCCGGCGCACGTTTTCCGCGGAGCCTGCCGACGGCAGCACGTCGAGCTTGATGCCGGCGAGCGGCGCGATGAAGCGCGCGAGGTCGCGCCCGATCTGGATGTACGTGCCGCGCTCCGACGCCGTGACGATCTTGTACTGCGCGACCGTTGCGCGCGCCGCGTCGCGCGCTGCGCGCTGCGCCGCGTTGGGCGTCGCGGCCGGCGCGAGCGATGCATGCAAAGCCGGCATCGCGCCGATGAGCGCGATTACGATGCGACGGGTGACGTCAGCGATCCGCTGCATCCGGCCCGCGCGCGCAGAGTCCGAGCGCCGCGACGCTCGCCGTGCACGGACCGGCGACCGGCGCCGGCGACACGGCATCGAGCCCGGGCGCTGCGGTCGTCGGCACGCTGTCGAACATCGGCGGCGAGACCGAAACCGCGCGCGCTGTGGACGTTCGGGCACGGCGCGGCTTCGCCGTCACCGGCCGCGCAGGCGCGGACGCCGCCGGGTCGTCGGCCTGCGCCATCAAGGCAGGCGCGATAGCGGAGCCGACCGCAGATGTGGGGGTCGGATCGTCCGGCTTCGCAACGACTGCAGCGGCGGGCGGGTCATCCTGCTTCGCCGCGACTGCGGGGGCAGGTACCGGGTCATCCTGATTCGCCGCGACTGCAGGGGCAGGTACCGGGTCATCCTGCTTCGCTGC
>DASSEA010000232.1:0-9149 GCA_035696805.1 Casimicrobiaceae bacterium | reverse complement strand
CGCCTTGTCCTGCTTCTGCTGCGGCGTCTTCGTGATGCCGTGCGCGATGTAGTTGACGACGTCGAGCCGCGTGACGCCGCGCTGGTTCAGGAAGTAGACGGCATGTGATTCCTTCTCGCCGAACACGGCGACGAGCACGTTCGCGCCGGTGACTTCCTTCTTGCCGGATGACTGCACGTGCAGGATCGCGCGCTGGATCACGCGCTGGAAGCCTTGCGTCGGTTGCGTGTCCGCGTCCGAATGCGCAGCGAGCCGCGGCGTGTGCTCGTTGATGAAATCGGTGAGCACGCCGCGCAGTTCGTCGAGATCGACGCCGCAGGCCTTCAGCACCTCGGCCGCGGACGGGTTGTCGAGCATCGCGAGCAGCAGGTGCTCCACGGTGATGAATTCGTGCTGCTTCTGCCGTGCTTCGACAAAAGCCATGTGGAGGGAGACTTCGAGTTCCTGGGCAATCATGGTGCTTCCTTGACTTCGGCACCCCGCCGGAAACCATTCCCGGCGCGGCCGGCGGCGTTCGCTGTGCCGCCCACTGCATTAACGCTCAAGTCTCCTCCATCGTGCACTGCAAAGGGTGCTGGTGCTTGCGCGCGAGATCGATGACCTGGTCGACCTTGGTCGTCGCGACTTCACGCGTATACGTACCACACACTCCCATGCCTTCGCGGTGGACCTGCAGCATCACCTGCGTTGCCTTTTCACGAGTCATGCTGAACACAGTTTGGAGCACGATGACGACAAAGTCCATCGGCGTGTAGTCGTCGTTCAGCAGGACGACCTTGTATAGGGGCGGCGGCTTGGTTCGCGTCCGTTCCGCCTCGAGCACGCTGCCGTGCTGCTCCTGGTTGGACATCGCGTAGCGTAGGCTAGGTGGGGTTCATGTTTGACGATTGCAACACATTTTTCAAGTGGAAAGCCGATGGACGGGTCACGTGCTTGACGCCCGTTGCCGGCGCCGCGTAGAAGGATGTCGACGGGCGTCCTACCCCCGCGCTGGCGCCGCCGCGGCGCGAGCAACAATTACACTGCCGGGGCTCCCGGTAGGCCGCGCATCGTCGCCGGCGGCGCCACTGGGCAACGCCGAGGTCGAGATCCGAAAGACCTCCTACCCGGGCGCGACTAGCCCATCCTCTCGATCATCGCCGCACCGAATCCCGAGCAGCTCACCTGCGTCGCCCCAGGCATCAGCCGCGCGAAGTCATAGGTCACGACCCTGTCGGTGATCGCCTTCTCGAGGCTCGACGTGATCAGCGCCGCGGCTTCCAGCCATCCCATGTGCACGAGCATCATCTCGGCGGACAGGATCTCGGAGCCCGGATTCACGTAATCCTTTCCGGCGTATTTCGGTGCCGTGCCATGCGTCGCCTCGAACATCGCCACCGAGTCCGACATGTTGGCGCCCGGCGCGATGCCGATGCCACCGACCTGCGCGGCGAGTGCGTCCGAGATGTAGTCGCCGTTCAGGTTCAGCGTCGCGATGACATCGTATTCCGCCGGCCGCAGCAGGATCTGTTGCAAAAAAGCATCGGCGATCACGTCCTTGACGACGATGTCGCGCCCGCTCTTCGGGTTGCGGAACGAGCACCACGGCCCGCCGTCGACTTCCTTTGCGCCGAATTCGCGCTGCGCGAGCGCATAGCCCCAGTCGCGGAACGCGCCTTCGGTGAACTTCATGATGTTGCCCTTGTGCACGAGCGCCACCGAGCGCCGGTCGTTGTCGATCGCGTACTGGATCGCCTTGCGCACGAGCCGCTCCGTCCCTTCGCGCGAGACCGGCTTGATGCCGATGCCGGAGGTCTCCGGGAAGCGGATCTTCCGCACGCCCATCTCGTCGATGAGAAACCGGATCAGCTTCTTCGCTTCCGGCGACCCTTCCGGCCACTCGATGCCGGCGTAGATGTCTTCGGAGTTTTCTCGGAAGATGACCATGTCCGTCTTCTCCGGCTCCTTGACCGGCGAGGGCACGCCTTTGAACCAGCGCACCGGACGCAGGCATACGTACAGGTCGAGCTGTTGCCGCATCGCCACGTTGAGCGAGCGAATGCCGCCGCCGACGGGTGTCGTCAACGGACCCTTGATCGACACGACAAATTCGCGCAGCACGGCGAGCGTCTCGTCCGGCAGCCAGACATCGGCACCGTACACGCGCGTCGACTTCTCGCCGGCATAGATCTCCATCCAATGGATCCTGCGCTTGCCGCCGTACGCCTTCGCGACCGCGGCATCGACGACCTTGATCATTACCGGCGTGATGTCGACGCCGGTGCCGTCGCCCTCGATGTACGGAATGATCGGATTCGGTGGGACTTCGAGGCTGAAGTCGGGTTTGACGGTAATCTTCGCGCCGCCGGTCGGCACCTTGACATGCTGATACATGGAATCTCCTGGCAGGTATGCTGCAAGCGGTGGCGACTCTCCGCCGGCGCGCACCGCGAAACGTCTCATTATGCGCGATGCGCCTCGTCGTTCCCCCAGCGGCGCGTCACGCCCGCGGCCCGGCGCGATCTCCGCTGCGTTTCGCCGGGCTAAAATCCGCCCCGACCCGCCGCCCGCCTTCGTCCGCCATTCGACGCCGATTGCCTGAGTACGCCCCCCGCCGATGATGCGCCGCCTGCTTGCCCGTTTGCTGCCGGGACGGCCGACGTCGACACCGCGCGTTTACCAGCCGGATCGCCATCCGGTGCGACGCGATCAGCTGTCTTCCGCCGCGCGGACGGTGACGCGACGACTGCAGGAGGAGGGCTTCAGGGCGTTCATCGTCGGCGGCGCGGTTCGCGACCTCCTGCTTGGCATCGAGCCCAAAGACTTCGACATCGCGACCGACGCGACGCCCGAACAGGTCAAGCCGCTCTTCCGGCGCGCCTTCATCATCGGGCGCCGCTTTCGACTCGTGCACGTCCATGTCGGCAACGACGTCATCGAAGTGTCGACGTTTCGTGCCGCGCAGGCGGGCAACGACAGTACGGATGAGCACGGCCGTTTGCTGTCGGACAACGTTTACGGTTCGCAGGCGGAGGATGCGGTGCGCCGCGATTTCACGATCAACGCGCTCTATTTCGATCCTGCCACCGACACGATCTGGGACTATGTTGGCGGCGTCGTGGATATCCGCGCGCGCCGCCTCAAGCTGATCGGCCCGCCCATCACGCGTTACCGCGAGGACCCGGTGCGCATGCTGCGTGCGGTGCGCCTGGCAGCGAAGCTCGGGCTCTCGATCGAGCGCCGGACCGAGGAGCCGATCAGCCGGCTCGCTTCGTTGATGGCCAACGTGCCGCCGGCCCGGCTGTTCGACGAAATGCAGAAGCTGCTGCTGTCCGGGCACGCGGCGGAGACGTTGAGAAGCCTCCGCGCCCACGGCCTTTCGCATGGACTGCTTCCGCTGCTCGACGTCATCCTGGAACAGCCGCTCGGGCAGAAGTTCATCGACGCGGCGCTCGCCGGCACCGACGCGCGCGTACGCGCCGACAAGGGCGTGTCGCCGGCGTTTCTTTTTGCAACGCTGTTATGGCACGAAGTGCTCGTGACCTGGAAGGCCGCGAAGGAGCGCGGCGAGCGTCCGCTGCCGGCGCTGTTCGACGCGATGGACAAGGTGCTGGCAGCACAGGCCCAGCGCATTGCGATCCCGCGCCGCTTCGAAGCGACGATCAAGGAAATCTGGTCGCTGCAGCCGCGCTTCGAACAGCGTGCGGGGACGCGGCCTGCGCGGCTGCTCGAGCATCCGCGCTTTCGCGCCGCGTACGATTTTCTGGCGCTGCGCGCCGAGAGCGGCGAGGCGCCGCAGGCGCTGGTCGACTGGTGGACGCGCTTTCAGCAGGCAACGCCGGAAGAGCGCGACGCGATGCTGCGACCCGACGAAGCGCCGAAGAAGCCGCGCCGTTCGCGCAGCCGAAATCGCAAGCGTCGCAGCGCAACGACCGGCGAGGGCGTCACAGCGCCGGGTGACGAATGACGTCGCTGCCGGTGCCCGCGTACGTCGGACTCGGCAGCAATCTTGCGCATCCGCGGCGCCAGCTCGCAAAGGCGCTCGCGGCGCTCGATGGCGTCGACGGCATACGCGTCGTCGCAGTGTCGCCGAACTACCTCACGGCGCCGGTGGGGGGAAGTCCGCAACCCGATTACGTGAATGCGGTCGCGCTGCTGCGCACGAGGCTCGCGCCGCGTGCGTTGCTTGCACGGCTACATTCCATCGAGCGGCGGCAACATCGCCGGCGCGACGCACAAACGCCGCGGAACGCGCCACGAACGCTCGATCTCGACTTGCTACTATACGGCGCGCGTCGTATGAACGTGCGCGGCCTCACGGTTCCGCATCCGCGCATGCACGAGCGCGCATTCGTGCTGGAACCGCTGACCGATATTGCGCCTACGGTCACGATACCGGGCCGCGGCCTTGCCGCGCGTTATCTTCCGGGTGTGCGCGGGCAGCGCATCCGCCGCACGCGGGCCGCCCGCAGCGCCACCTGACGTTACATTCACGCCGCATGGATCTCGCCGCCTGTCGCTACATCGTGATCGAGGGGCCCATCGGCGCGGGCAAGACGAGCCTCGCACGGGAACTCGCGCATCGGCTGCACGCCGAGGAACTGCTCGAGCAGCCGGACGACAATCCGTTCCTGGCGCGCTTTTACGACGACATGGCGCGCTTCGCGCTGCCGACGCAGCTCACGTTCCTGTTCCAGCGCGTCGATCAGTTGCGCGGCCTCGCGCAGCTCGACATGTTCCGGCGCCCGACGGTCGCCGATTTCCTGCTCGACAAGGATCCGCTGTTCGCGCGAATCAACCTCACCGACGACGAGTACGCGCTGTACGACAAGGTGTTCGCGCATCTGAAACCGCAGACGCCGACGCCGGATCTCGTCGTCTATCTGCAGGCGCCGGTCGACACGCTCGTCGAGCGGGTGCATCGGCGCGGAATCGACTTCGAGCAGTCGATGCCGGCCGAATACCTGGCGCGGCTCGCCGATGCGTACACGCGGTTCTTCTATCGTTACGAGGAAGCGCCGCTTTTGATCGTCAACAGCGAGCGGCTGAATTTCGTCGACGACTCCGCGCACGTCGACCTGCTGCTCGCGCGGGTGGGGAACATGCGCAGCCAGCGCGAATTCTTCAACCTCGGGCCGGCATGACTTTGGGGTCAGAGCAATAAGTCGACTTATTGCTCTGACCCCAAAGTAGTGCGGGAGGTGATCGGTGGACCAGATTCAATCGGCGGAAGCACTGCGCGAACGGCTCGAACGTGCCGAGCAGGTGGCGTTCGTTCCCACGATGGGCAACCTTCACGAGGGTCATCTGTCGCTGATGCGACTTGCGCGCAAGCATGCGGACTGCGTGGTCGCGAGCATCTTCGTCAACCGGCTGCAGTTCGGGCCGAACGAGGATTTCGATCGCTACCCGCGGACGTTCGAATCGGACATCGCCAAGCTCGAGCGCGAAGGCGTCGACGTGCTGTTCGCTCCGCACGAGCACGACATGTATCCGACGCCGCAGGTGTATCGCGTACAGCCGCCGCCGGTCGGCGATGAACTCGACGGCGCGTTTCGGCCGGGGTTCTTCAACGGGGTTTGCACGGTGGTGCTGAAGCTTTTCAACCTCGTGCAGCCCGATTTCGCGGTATTCGGAAAAAAGGATCGCCAGCAGCTGAAACTCGTGCGCGGGATGGTGCAGCAATTCAACCTGCCGATCCAGATCATCGCCGGAGAGACCGTCCGCGCCGACGACGGGCTCGCCCTGTCGTCGCGCAACAACTACCTGTCCCCCGTCGAGCGCACCGAAGCGCCGAGGCTCTACCGGACGCTGCGCGGCGTGGCCGACGACATCGCGCAGGGGCGTACCGACTACGCGAACCTCGAAGCCGCCGCGCGCTCGGAACTCGCGCGCCATGGCTGGAAGGTCGATTACATCGCGGTTCGCAACGGCATCGGCCTGCGCATTCCGCATCCGGAAGGCTTCGATCACCCCAACGTGCTAATCGTGCTGGGTGCGGCGACGCTTGGGTCCACGCGCTTGATCGACAACGTCGACGTCACGCCCAAGGAGGGCGAGGATTGAGCGGGGGGGTCGCAGTAATTATCGCGAGCGCATTGGTACCGACTCACGCGTCAACCGAATTCCTCGGCCCTCGACGACGAGCGGCCGCGGGTCGCCGGTCGCATTGATCACGCGGATGCGGTCGTACGGCAGCGCGTAACGCCCCGTCGCCGTCGCAAGGACGCGCACTTCGTCTGCCGACGTCGTCATTGTGAACGAGACCTCGGCGTACTGTCCGTCGCGATAGCCGAGTGAAATCCCGTCGTCCTCGTAGAGCGTGAACGCGGAAGTCGATGCTCCGGGCGGGGCAAACACGCGCAACGCGCGCGACGGCTCGTCGGTCAGCCGCGAATAATCGGCCGTATCGGCCGTATCGGTCGTCGGCAGCATCGCGCCCGCAGGACAGAACAGCGGGATGCGCTCGAGCGGCGCGTCGACGTGCGCGGTTTCGCCGGCGGCGTAACGCAAGCCGGTATCGAACGCATACCAGCACGCCGGCCCGATCGGCAGATACACGTCGCGGCTGCGCGCGCCCGGTGTCACCACTGACGCGACGAGCAATTGCGAGCCGCACAGAAAGTCGTCGCAATCGTCGAACGTGCGCGGATCGTCCGGGTAGTCGAAGAACGTCGGACGCAGCCACGGTTCGGCTTCGTCCGCCGCCCGCCGGTACAGCGTGTACAGGTAAGGCATGAGTCGATAGCGCAGCCGAATCGCCTCGCGGATCGGCGCGATCGCCTCTTCGTGCAGCCAGGGCGTATTGGTCTCGCCGCCGGTTTTCCATGAATTCATCAGACAGCGCGGACTGAAGAGGCCGTTCTGCATCCATCGGACCAGAAGTTCCGCATCGGGCACCGGGCCGCTGAAACCGCCGATGTCGTGGCCCGTGTTGAACATCCCCGACAGGCTCATCGTCAAGCCCATGCGCAGGTTCCAGCGCAGCGTGTGCCAGCTCGTCGAGTTATCGCCCGACCACGTCTGCGCGTAGCGCTGGATGCCCGGCGGGCCGGCGCGCGTCACCGTGAAGACACGTTCGGCCGGACGCTGCGCGGCCTGCGCGGCGACGCTCGCCCGAGTCATCAGCAGTGCGTGCAAAGGCCGGGAGCGAGCGATCGCGATCGGCGTGCCGAAGCCGTTCGACGTCCCATCGTCGTCCCAGATCTCGTATTCGTTGTTGTCGTTCCAGCTCGCGTCGATGCCGTAATCGAGCACCTCGCGCTGCAACGATTCCTGCCACCACCGAATGCCTCGGGGGTTGGTGAAGTCGATCTGCGCACCGCGGCCGTCCCAGAACTGGCCGACGCAGGGCTCGCCGGTCGCCGCATCGTTCACGAACGCACCCTGCGAAGCGACGCCGCCATACGCGGGATGATCGTCGAGCAGGCACGGTTTCAAATTGACGACGACGCGTGCGCCCGCGTCGTGAAACGCCCGCACGGCGGCGCGCGGATCGGGAAACTTGTCGTGATTCCACGTGAACACGTAGCGCCGCTTGCCGATGCTCGTGTAGCCAGAGCCGAAATGAAAGGCCGACAGCGGTATGTCGTGGCGTTTCGCCTGCGCAATGAAATCAGCGAGCCGAGCCTGCGCATCGGGAGCGTCCGCGAGGCTCATCGCCGTATTCGCGTAGCCGAGGCTCCAGCGCGGGCCGAATGCGGTGCGTCCGATCAGTGCCGAAAAGCGGCGAACGACATCGCCGATCGCCGGCCCCGCGATCAAGTAATAGTCGAGGTCGCCGTCGTCGATTTCGGTGCGCCGATAGAGGCCGTGGTAGTTGTCGTATTCGCAGCCGAGATCGAACGTCAGCGGCGCCAGCGAATCGTAGAAGATTCCGCAGGCGATCCCCGATTCGGCGCTGCGCGCAATAAAGAAGGGCCAGTGCTTGTAGAGCGGGTCGGACGTCGCGGCGTCGTAGCCCAACGCGTCGAGGGCCAACGTACGCAGCCGTCGGCCATGCTTGTCGAGCGGCCCGGTCTTGTCGCCGAGACCGAAGTACTGATCGGTCGCATGGCGCACCATGAAGTGATGCAGCCGCGGATCGCGCCTGCTCGCAGCATAGGCATACGTGCGGCGATCTTCGGCAAAGCGCTGCCCGTCGATCGACCATGCGATGCCGAATGGATCGAGCGCAACGTCGATGGCCATGCGACCCGCGGTGATAACGACGCTCGCCGTCGACGCCTGCACGTCGATCGAGGGCGGTGCAAACGCTGCGACATCGAGCCGGTCGCGTCCTTGCCACGGCACGTCGACGCCGTCGGTCGTCACCATCCACGTCCGGGGCTCCTTCAGCACACCATCTCGCAGAAAGACGACGCGGGCGACGCCTTCACGCAGGACGTAGAGCCGGCATTGCCAGCCGCCGTCGAAATCGAATCGCAGGTGATCGGCTCCGCGTGTGCCGAGCGTTGCGGGACCGAGCGGCGTCACGAGGCGGACGCCGTCAGCGACCGGCCGGTTTCGGCGTCGAAGACGTGCAGATGTTCATGCGCGATCGCAATCGGCAGCGCGTGACCGGGCGCACTCGACGCCTGCCCCGCGCTTTGCACGGTCAGGCGCTCGCCGTTGCCGAGCACGCAATACGAGTACGTCGTGGCGCCGAGTTGCTCGACGCGCTCGACCGTGGCGTCGAGCCTGATGGTTGCGCTGTGAGCGCTCCCGATGACCGCATGCTCGGGGCGTACGCCGACGATGATCGGCCGCGCGGCTTCATCGACGTCGACCGGCAGTGCAAAGCGCGCGCCGTTCAGCGCGTCGAGCGTCAGGGTCGAAGACCCGCCGTCAAACTCGACCACGTTGCCACGCAGGAAATTCATCTGCGGCGAGCCGATGAATCCGGCGACGAAGCGATTCGCCGGTCGGTTGTAGAGGTCGAGCGGCGTGCCGACCTGCTCGACGCGCCCTCCCCGCAGCACGACGATCCGATCGGCCATCGTCATCGCCTCGACCTGGTCATGCGTGACGTAAATCATCGTCGTACCGAGCCGGCGATGCAGTGCAGTCAATTCCATCCGCATCTGGACGCGCAGCTCGGCGTCGAGGTTCGACAGCGGCTCGTCGAACAGGAACACCTTCGGATCACGGACGATCGCACGGCCGATCGCGACGCGCTGACGCTGGCCGCC
>DASSEA010000231.1:0-4051 GCA_035696805.1 Casimicrobiaceae bacterium | reverse complement strand
ATGTAAGTATTTGATTATACCGGCCGACTCATTCATCGACGCGACGTTCGGCGCCGTGCGGGTTGGGCAATCGTCGTCGGCGCGCGCTGGGTTCGACGCAGCGCGCCGTTCGCGCCCCCAAGGCGAGCGCCAGTCGGTGCGACGCTTGATCTGCGTCTGCCAACGCAGGCGTCGTGGGCCAATCGATGGAACCGCGACCGACGCCTGCCGTCTACGCAACGTTTCGGCCGCACGCGGCGGAAACACCTGGCGAGTTGCATTGATCCACGAGGGCCCGATTCGCGGGCGGCAGGCCGCTGCGACGCGACAGCATTCCTTTTCATGACCGACGATCTTCACCGGACGTTCTTTGCCAAGGCACTCGCCGTGCTGGCGTGCGCGCTTGCCAGCGTGTCGGCGGCCGACGTTGCGCTGGGGGCCGCGGTGAAGACGCCGCACGTCACGGCGGAACTCGTTGGCGATCGAACGGCACTCGTACCCGGCGCATCGGCGATCGTGGCGCTGCGCCTGGACATCGCGCCGGGCTGGCATACGTACTGGCGCAATCCGGGCGAATCCGGTCTGCCCACGACGCTCGAATGGAAATTGCCGCCCGGTTATGCCGCGGGGGAGATTGCGTGGCCCGCGCCGCGCACGTTGCCGGCGGGTCCGCTCGTCAACTACGGCTATGAAGGCGAGGTCCTGCACGTCGTTCCGTTGACCGTCCCCGCGGATGCTAAGCCGGGTAGCGACGTCACGCTCGCAGCACGCGCCGACTGGCTCGTCTGCCGCGAAACCTGCATTCCCGAAGGCGCCGACCTGACGCTCACGCTGCCGGTGTCCGCGCAGGCCGACGACGCGCAGTGGCACGCGAAGATCGCCGCGACGCGCGAAGCGCTGCCACGGCCGGCGCCGACCGCCTGGAACGCACGCGCGAGCGCGTCCGGCGCACGCGTCACGCTGGAATTTGCGCCCGCCTCGATCCGCGACACCGGCGCGCTGCACTTCTTCGCCGAACGCGAGGGACGGATCGAGCCGTCGGCGGCGCAGACCTTCACGCAGTCCGATGGGCGCATCGCCGTCGTGCTGCCGGTCGCGCATGATCTCGCCCCGGATTTCCATCGGCTCCAGGGTGTGCTCACTGCGGAACGCGGCTTCGACGTTCAAGGCGAAACGCGGCGAGCGATAGCGTTCGACGTCGCGTTGCAGGGGACCCCTGCCGCCGGCCCGAAACCATCGCTCGTGCCGGCGACGGACTTCACGGCGTCGAATGCGGCGCTGTCGATGTCGCTGCCGCTCGCGCTGGCGTTCGCCTTCGCCGGCGGACTGCTGCTGAACCTGATGCCCTGCGTGTTCCCGGTGTTGTCGCTCAAGGCGCTGACGCTCGCGTCGCTCGCGCCCCGCGAACGGAGCGCGTCACGTCGCGAAGGCGTCGCGTTCAGTGCGGGCGTCATCGTTTCGTTTGCGGCGCTCGGCGCGGCGATCCTCGCGTTGCGTGCGGCCGGCGAGCAGCTGGGCTGGGGTTTCCAGTTGCAATCGCCCGCCGTCGTCACGACGCTCGCGCTGCTGTTCTTCGTGATGGCGCTCAATCTGTCCGGCGTGTTCGAGTTCGGCGCGTTGCTGCCGTCGCGGATCGCCTCCTGGTCGCTCGCCAATCGCTCGGCGAACGCGTTTGCATCCGGTGTGCTTGCCGTGGCGATCGCATCGCCGTGCACGGCGCCGTTCATGGGCGCTGCCATGGGTTATGCGCTTGGCGAGCGGGCGCCGGTCACGCTCGGCATTTTCGTCGCGCTCGGCATCGGAATGGCGCTGCCGTATGCGTTACTCGCCTGGTTCCCCGCTTGGCGCCGGACATTGCCGAAGCCGGGGCCGTGGATGGTCCGGTTGAAGCAGTTGCTTGCGTTTCCGCTCTACGCGACGGTCGCGTGGCTCGTGTGGGTCCTGGGCGCGCAGGTCGGCAACGACGCGGTGATGCGCATCGGCGCCGTGCTCGTCGTCGTCGCGTTCGCGCTGTGGGCATGGCGGGCTTGGCGCGGTGGCGGACGCGCGGCTTGGGCCACTGCTGCGATCATCGGCGGGCTTGCGGGCCTTGCCATTGCGTGGCCGCTGCTGCAATCGGGCGAACGCGCAGCGGCGGCGGCCTCGCAGGCGCGCCCGAGTGCAGCGCGCAGCGCCGAGGATGGCTGGGAACCCTATTCCGCGCAGCGCGTCGCCGAGTTGACCGCGCGAGGGCGGCCCGTGTTCGTCGACTTCACCGCCGCGTGGTGCATCACGTGCCAGGTCAACAAGCGCCTTGTGCTGAACGATCCTCGCGTGCGTGATGCCTTCGCGCAACGCGGCGTCGCACTCGTCCGCGCCGACTGGACGCGCCGCGATCCGGCGATCACGCAAGCGCTCGCGGCGCTGGGTCGCAGCGGGGTGCCGGTGTACGCGCTCTATCGCACGGGCGGCGAAGTGCGATTGCTTCCGGAAGTGCTGCAGCGGCAGGCGTTGATCGACGCGATCGCGTCGTCGTAACCGCGGCTAGCGGCGGAGCAGCGGCCGCACTTTCGTCTGCTTGACCGTGAACGTCTGACCGGCGATCGTCAGCGTTCCCGTGCGACTCTTCGGCTTGCCTTCGTACGCGGCAACCGCATACAGCACCGAACCGTTACCCGTGCCGGTCGCTCCGCTCGTCACCGCGATCCAGGCTGCGTTGCTGCGCGCGGTCCACGCGCAGTTTGCCGGCGCGGTGACGGTGATGTTCCCGCCGCCGCCGCCGGCCGTGAACGTCTCGCGCGAAGGGCTGATCGCGAAGGTGCAGGGCGTCGCCGCAGCGAGCCGGCTCACCGACCCGCCGAGCGCGACGACATAGATCTCGCCTTGTTCGTCTTCGCCGAACGACGCGATGTTCTGCGGGGTGGCGAGCAGCACCGACTGCGTTGCGCCGTTCCAGGCCAGGATCTCGCCCGAGCAATAGTCGCCGTAGACGTAAGTGCCGCCCGGCAGCGCCGACTGTGAGCCGCGGTACACGTAGCCCCCGGTGATCGAGCAGCGATTGCCCGTGTGCGGGTAGTCGAAAATCGGAAACCGGTACCGCGACGGATCGCAAAGCGACGGATCGTTGCCGGTGCAATCGAAACCCTCGTAGACGCGCCAGCCGTAGTTGCCTCCCTTGGCAATCGGCATGTCGACTTCCTCGCGCGTTCCCTGGCCGACGTCGGCCACCCATTGCACACCCGTTACGCGATCAAAGCTGAAACGCCACGGATTGCGGAGGCCGTAGGCGAAGATCTCGTCGCGGCCGGACGCGTTGACGAACGGATTGTCGGCGGGCACCGCATACGGCGTGCCGGCGGTGGCGTCCGCGCGGTCGACGTCGATGCGCAGGATCTTGCCGAGCAGTACGTCGAGGTTCTGCGCGTTGTTCGGCGGGTCGTTGCCGGAGCCGCCGTCGCCCACGCCGATATAAAGCAGATGGTCGGGGCCGAAGGCGAGCATGCCACCGTTGTGATTGCCAAACGTTGGATGCGGTATCGTCAGCAGGACCTTCTCGGTCGCCGGATCCGCGACGTTCGGGTCGGTTGACACCCTGTATTCGGCGATGACGATCGCGCCGTCGGCGGCGCGCGTGTAATCGACGTAAAAGCGGCCATTCGACGCGTACTGCGGATGAAACGCGAGGCCCAGCAGGCCGCGCTCGCCGCCGAAGGCGATCTTCGTGCGGATGTCGAGGAACGTACCCGCCGACGATGCGGCCGGCTGGCGAACGCGAATGACGCCCGCCTGCTCGACGACGAACAGGCGATTCGAGCCATCGCCGGCGTTTCCGGCAAAGACGGGCGACGACAGTCCGCTCAGGACGGGAACGAGTTCGATGGCCGCGATGGCGGGAACCGGCAGCACCAGCATCACCGCGACGAAAAGATCGCGCAGCGCGCGCGCGTTCATGGTGCCCCCCAACGTGGTCCGTCCTGTTCCCGCGTATGACGCGCGGCGGCGGTCGTTGGTTCATTGCGAAACCCGCCGATCAACGTCGCAGAGACACGATCGTCGATCGGTGGAGCGGCGCTGCGGACCTCATGGCTTGTGC
>DASSEA010000230.1:0-2541 GCA_035696805.1 Casimicrobiaceae bacterium | reverse complement strand
AGCGTCGCAAACGAGTGCGACGGCGTAAGGGGCAAGGCAGCTTAGGCGGTACGGGAGAAGCGCATGGCGCAGACGACAATCGAACAATTCGCGACGGACCTGAAGATGCCGGCCGGCGCGTTGCTGGAACAGCTTTCCGCGGCCGGCGTCGCGGCCAAGAAGCAGGGTGACATGCTCTCCGAGCAGGACAAGACGCGCCTGCTCGATTACCTGCGCAAGCAGCACGGTGCCGCCGGCGACGGCAAGAAGCGCATCACGCTCACCCGCAAGTCGACGTCGGAGATCAAGGCGGCCGACTCGCAGGGCAAGGCGCGCACGATCCAGGTCGAGGTGCGCAAGAAGCGCGTGCTCGTGCGCCGCGAGGAAGAGGCGGCGGCCGCGGCAGCTCCTGTCGTCGAGGAAGCGCCTGCCGTCACGGCAGCGCCCATGCTGAGCGCCGATGAAATCGCATCGCGCGAGGCGGAAGAACGCAAGGCGCAGGAGCTCATTGCCCGCCAGCAGGAAGACCTGCAGAAGAAGCAGCAGGAAGCGGTGCGGCGCAAGACGAAGAAGGAACGCGAGGCCGAGGAAGCTGCAGCGCGCGCCGCTGCCGAAGCGAAGGCTGCCGAGGAGGCAAAGGCGGCGGCCGCCGCTGTCGCCGCCGTGGCGAAGCCCGCGGCCAAGCCCGAAGGCACGCTGCATCGCCCGGCCGCGAAGCCCGGCGAGAAGCGCGACAAGACGGCGAAGAAGGCGCCCGGACAGGTGTTCCAGGAAGAAGCCGCGCGTCGCCGTGCGCTGCGCTTGCGCGGCGACACGAGTGGAGGCGCCGCCACGGGTGGCTGGCGCGGTCCCAAGGGCGGCCGGCATGGCCGCGAGGACGAAACCGGCGACGCCGCGGGCGCATCCGCGTCGGCGGGCCCGCTCGTGCGCGACATCTTCGTGCCCGAGACGATCACCGTGGCCGATCTCGCACACAAGATGTCGGTGAAGGCTGCGGAAGTCATCAAGTCGCTGATGAAGCTCGGATCGATGGTGACGATCAACCAGGTCATCGATCAGGAGACGGCGATGATCGTCGTCGAGGAAATGGGCCACAAGGCGAAGGCCGCGAAGCTCGACGACCCGGACGCGCTGCTCGTGGAGACCGAACCGTCGCATGCGGCGGACGCGCTGCCGCGGCCGCCGGTCGTAACCGTCATGGGCCACGTCGACCACGGCAAGACGTCGCTGCTCGATACGATTCGTCGCACGCGCGTCGCGAGCGGCGAAGCGGGCGGGATCACTCAGCACATCGGCGCGTATCACGTCGAAACGCCGAAGGGAACGATCACGTTCCTCGATACACCGGGTCACGAGGCCTTCACGGCGATGCGCGCGCGCGGTGCGAAGGTCACCGACATCGTCGTGCTCGTCGTGGCCGCCGACGACGGCGTGATGCCGCAGACGAAGGAGGCGATCGCGCACGCGAAGGCGGGCAACGTTCCGCTCGTCGTCGCGATGAACAAGATCGACAAGGCGGATGCGAATCCCGACCGCGTCAAGCAGGAACTCGTTGCCGAGAGCGTGCTGCCCGAGGAGTACGGCGGTGACGTGCAGTTCGTTCCGGTGTCCGCCAAGACCGGACAGGGCATCGATCAACTGCTCGATGCGATCCTTCTGCAGGCCGAGGTGCTCGAACTGAAGGCGCCGAAGGATGCGCCTGCAAAGGGCATCGTCATCGAGTCGCGCCTCGACAAGGGCCGCGGCCCGGTTGCGACGGTACTCGTGCACTCGGGCACGCTGAAGCGCGGCGACGTCATCCTCGCGGGCGCCGTGTTCGGCCGCGTGCGTGCGATGACCGATGAAACCGGCAAGCCGGTCTCCGAAGCCGGTCCCGCGATCCCGGTGGAAATTCAGGGCTTGTCGGACGTGCCGCTCGCCGGCGAGGAAGTGATCGCGCTCGGCGACGAACGCAAGGCACGCGAAATCGCGCTGTTCCGCCAGGGCAAGTTCCGCGACGTGAAGCTTGCGAAGCAGCAGGCTGCGAAGCTCGAGAACATGTTCGACCAGATGGGCGAGTCGGGCGTCAAGACGCTGACGCTGATCGTCAAGGCGGACGTGCAGGGCAGCTACGAAGCGCTGCAGCAGGCGTTGACCAAGCTGTCGACCGACGAGGTGAAAGTGAACATCGTCCACGCCGCGGTGGGGGGCATCACCGAATCCGACATCAACCTCGCGCTCGCGTCGAAAGCCGTCGTCGTCGGATTCAACGTGCGTGCCGACGCGCAGGCGCGCAAGCTCGCGGAGACCAACGCGGTCCAGATCCGCTACTACAACATCATTTACGAAGCAGTCGACGACGTGAAGGCCGCGCTGTCGGGAATGCTCGCGCCCGAGCAGCGCGAAAACCGGCTTGGCCTCGTCGACGTACGCGAGGTGTATCGGATCTCGAAGGTCGGCACGGTTGCCGGGTGCTACGTGCTGGAAGGCGTCGTGCGGCGCGGCGCGAAGATTCGCGTGCTGCGCGACAATGTCGTGGTCCACGACGGCGAGCTCGATTCGCTGAAGCGCTTCAAGGACGAC
>DASSEA010000229.1:0-2301 GCA_035696805.1 Casimicrobiaceae bacterium | reverse complement strand
CGGTGACCCGCCTTGCCGATGCGCGTGCGCGGATGGACGACTACTTCCAGGACCAGCGCACGTATGTCGATGACGCCGGCCACTGCGGCGTTACGCCTCCCGCCGTAACGACCGATTACTTCGTCGTGGCGTGCGAGGCGACCGCCACGGCGTTCACCTACACGGCAACCGGACTGGCCGCCAAGGGGATGGCGTCGTTCGTCTACTCGATTGATCAGGCTGGCAACAAGGCCACGGTTTCCGTGCCGCCCGGATGGTCGCGAACGGCCGACTGCTGGACGATTCGCCAGGATGGCTTTTGTGTCTGAACGCGGGTCGAAACCGCGCGCCATGCGGTCGCCGACAGGTCGCCTTCGCTCGCGAAATCGGGGCGCGTTCCTTCTCGAAGCCCTCGTCGGTATGCTGATCTTCGCCGTCGCGGCCGCCGGCGCGGTCGCGCTGGTCGCAAGCGCCGTGCGTGCAGGCACAGACGCCGATCTTCGCAGCGCTGCGACGGCGCTCGCCGCCGCGACGCTCGCGCGCATGGCGACTGATGATTTTGCAACGCTCGCCGAGCGCTACGAGGCATCGCGCGACGGAGCCGGCTATCGCGCACTCGCCGCGCGCGCGCGCCTGCTACCGGGTGTCACGACGAGCGTCAACCTGCCGAGCCTGTCGATCACGGACGGACCGTCGATTTCGAGTCGACGCGTCGACGTCGTCGTTTCGTGGCAGCCGCCCGGCGCAGCGCGTGCGCACCGTGCGTCAATGACGACGGTGATCGCGCGATGAACACGCCCTTCCGGATGCAACCGTGCCGGCCGGCACAACCTTTATCGCCTCGCGCGGCACGCAGGCGCGGCCGCGGCGTCACGCTCATCGACGTCCTGGTCGCGCTCGCCGTCGCGATGCTCACGATGGTTCTGGTCTACGCCACTTTCACACTCGTGCAGTCGGCTCGTCGCGCCGCTGCGTCGGCCGGCGACCTGCAGGCGAATGGTGCCTTCGCACTGTCCACGCTCGCGATTCACGTTGCGAATGCCGGTGCCGGTCTCGCGGCAGCGTCGCGCTGGCTCGACACCTGTCCGGCCGGCGCGGACATTGCAACGACGCTCCGTCCGGTGTACGTGCTCATCGCGGATGGCGGCGCGCCCGACCGTCCCGACAGCCTGGTTGTGCGCCAGTCGCTCGCGCGGACCGGCGGCGTGACTGCAGCGTTCGTCGCGGACGCGCTGCCCGCTTCTCCATTCAGGATTGCAGCCGTCGACGGCTACGCGGCCGGCGATCGCGTCGTCGCAATCAGTCGGACCGGCGAATGTGCATCGACCACCGTGACGACGGTCGCCAACCCTTCCCCCGGAGTCCTCGATGTCGGACACGCGCCGATTGAAGTCACGCTGCCCGTGACCTCGGTGCTCCTCAACCTGGGTGCTGCCACGCGGGCGGCCGCATTGCGCCTCGACGTCGCGGGAGGATCGTTGCGCAGCACCGACCTCACGAATGGGGATGCCCCCAATCCGCTGGTAGCGAACCTCGTGAACATGAAGTTCCAGTATGGCGTCGACAGCGACGGCGACGGTGCCCTCGACGCGTGGGTCGTCGCCGCCGAGCCGGGCCTGTGGGGCGCCGCTACGCTGATGGTGGCGCCGCGCGACACGCTGGACCGAATCCAGGCGATACGAATCGGCGTCATCGTACGATCGGAGCGGACCGAACGCGCGCAGACACGCGCGTACCACTGGGTTCTGTTCGATTGCGAACTCGACGACAAGACCGCCTGTCCCGGGCGTCTCGAGGGCACGATCGCGGCGGCCCCGGGCGGCGGCTATCGCTACCGAGCGTACGAAACCGTCGTGCCACTGCGCAATTCGCGCTGGAACCGCGGCGTATGACGCGCCGCTTTCATCGATCGGCAGGGAGTTGCTCCGAGCGCGGGCTGGTGCTGTTCATTGTCCTGTTTGCGACCCTTGCACTGGCGATGAGCACCGTCGCGCTGGTGGGCACCGCTGCGACCGATGTGGCGATCGCCGCGAACGTTCAGGCGCGTCAACACGCGACGCTGGTCGCGACGGCCGCGCTCGAGCACGCGGTCGCGGCGCTGTTCGAAACGGGGGCGATCGCCGATCGATCGGTCAACGATCCAGCGCACCTCTATTTCGCGGCACGACAGTCAGGCGAAGATGCACGCGGCGTGCCGCACGTATTGCAGCAGCTGGCCGACTACCCGGCCGGCGCGGCGCCGGTCGACGTCGGAGGTGCAGTGACGCTCCGCTACGTGATCGAGCGTTTGTGCCTGCTACCCGGCAGTGCGTCCGCCGACAA
>DASSEA010000228.1:0-2097 GCA_035696805.1 Casimicrobiaceae bacterium | reverse complement strand
GGCTTCGGGGTAGCGCATGCCAAAGAAGCCGAGCGTAGCGAGCTCGCCGAACAATTCGCGCGGAAAGGCGTGCGCCGCGTCGAGCGCCGCCGCCTGCGGCGCGACACGCTCGTCGCAGAAGCGTGCGAAGAGATCGCGTACGGCGCGCTCGTGTTCATCGGGCTCGAAGTCCACGGCCGGCCTTTATCCTCGCGTCACGCGTCGTCGAGCCCATAACGCTCGCGCGCGGCGCCGTGCGAGATGACGCCGTCGCGCACTTCGCGTCGCAGCGTCGCGCGGTCGCGCGCCGTCGCGTCGCCATAGCCGCCGCCGCCGCCCGCCTGTTGCCGGTACACGGGGCCGCGCGGCACGCCCGCGATCAGATCCTTGTTGCGTGGGACCACGACGCGGCCGTCCGGGTACGTCAACGTGATCGAGTTGAGCGTACCGTCGCCGCCGCCGAACAGGCCGAACGCCGGCTCGAAGTCACCGTCGCCGAACGTGACGAGCTGCGTGTCGTCGGAGCCGATCGTGAACACGGTCTCGACGCCGAGGCCGCCCCGCCACTGCCCGGGACCGGCCGAATCGCACGTGTATTCGTGCTTGGCGAGGCGATGCGGCGTCTGCTGCTCGAACATCTCGTAATCCTGGTCGAGCAATCCGCCGGACGCGTCGATCATGCCGATATGGTCGTAGCCGTCGGTGCCCCGCATTGCGCCCGATCCGCCCTTCAGTCCCATGAAGCCGATGTCGACGTATTTCTCGCCGCGATGCGGGTCGACGCCCGTCGTGAGCGAGCACAGCAGGTTGTTCCAGCCCGCCGTCACGCGATCGGGGATCGCCGGCGCGAGCGCGCGAATGATCGCGTCGGCGTTGGGCGGGCACAGGTGGTTGCCGAACGTCGTCGCCTTCGGATACGCAGCGTTCAGGATCGTGCCCTTGGGGATGACGATCTCGATCGGCTGCAGCATGCCCTCGTTGTGCGGAATGTCCGGGTTGACCATCTGCAACAGCGTCAGCACGGTGGCCGATGCGCTCGACGTGAACGTGCCGTTGACGAAGCCGTTGGTCTGTGCATCGGTGCGCGAATAGTCGAAGCGGATGTGCCGGTCCATGACGTCGATGTCGACGCGGATCGTGAACCTCGAGCCCTCGTGGCGGCCGTCGTAGTAGACGTTCCCCTCGCCCGAGTAGCGGCCGTTCGGAATGCTGGCGATTTCGGCTTCCATCATCCGGCGCGTCGCGTCGAACAGCGCGAGCTTGTGCGCGTCGAAGCTCGCGCGGCCGTAACGGGCGAGCAGTTCGTGGACGCGCCGCTCGCCGATGCTGCATGCGCCGATCTCGGCGCGCATGTCGTGGCGCACGATGTCGAAGCGGATGTTGGCGAAGATCAGGTCCCAGACGTCCTTGCGCAGCTTGCCGCGGTCGTACACCTTCACCGGCGGAATGCGAAGGGCTTCCTGCCACACCTCGGTGGCGTTCGGGTTGTAGCCGCCCGGCACGTTGCCCCCGATGTCGGCCTGATGGCCCTTCACCGCCGTCCACGCAACGAGCTCGCCTTCGTGGAACACCGGCTTGAACGCCGCGACGTCATTGTTCTGGTTGCCGAGGCTGAACACGTCGTTGTGAAAAATCACGTCGCCTTCGTGCAGGTCGTCGCCGAAATAATCGAGCAGGTACTTGCAGACCGGCGCGAGCGAGAACGCGAGGATCGGCAAATTCTCCGTCTGCTCGAGCATCCGGCCTGCGCCGTCGTACAGCCCGGTGACGAAATCCTTGGCCTCGCAAAGGATCGGCGAGCGCGTCGTCTGCTGCAGCGACAAGCTCATCTCGTCGGTGATCGACTTGAAGGTCCGCGCATACACGGACAGCAGGATCGGGTCGACGCCTGCGGCGGCGGGATCGTCGGACCTGCAAACCGCTTCGTTCATGCGAGCGCCTCCTCGATCGCGCGCCTTTCGCGACGCGCGCGGTCCGTGCGCGACAGCGCGAACGAACCGTGACGATCGACGCGGCAATCGAAGCCCGCACCGATGACGATCGTCGTCGTCACCTGCTCGACGATCGCCGGCCCTTCGATGCGGTGGCCATGGCGGAGCCGATGGCCGTCGTAGATGG
>DASSEA010000227.1:0-15708 GCA_035696805.1 Casimicrobiaceae bacterium | reverse complement strand
CAGGACTCGATGTCGGCCAGAGCGTCCGTGTCGAATCCTGGCAACCGGACGGCACGGCGCGCGTCGTGTACCGCGGCACGCGCTGGAACGGCGTGCTGGCCGAGCCCGAAACTCCGCGTCGACACACGATGTACATTGTGGCCACGCGCGGCTCGACGCTCGTCCTCGATGCCGAGCGACGATGATGACCTGCGCGGGGATCACGGTGCGCTGAACGCGGCGGGCAACAGGGAGGGATTCATGCAGGCCGGTTATTCGATCGTCACGTTCGCGATCTTCATCGTCGTGCTGATCGGCGTCGTCAAGGCGATCCGCGTCGTGCCGCAGCAGCGCGCGTGGGTCGTCGAGCGACTGGGTCGCTTTCACGCCGTGCTGGCGCCGGGTCTCAACTTCGTCGTCCCGTTTCTCGATCGCGTCGCCTATCGTCACGATCTGCGCGAAACGCCGCTCGACGTTGCGCCCCAGGTCTGCATCACCAAGGACAACACGCAGCTCCACGTCGACGGCATCCTGTATTTCCAGGTGACCGACCCGAAGCTCGCGTCGTACGGCTCGACCAACTACGTGCTCGCCATCACGCAGCTCGCGCAGACGACGCTGCGGAGTGTCATCGGACGGATGGAGCTCGACAAGACGTTCGAGGAGCGCGACCAGATCAACACCGCGGTCGTGTCCGCCCTCGACGACGCGGCGCCGAACTGGGGTGTCAAGGTGCTGCGGTACGAGATCAAGGACCTGACGCCGCCGGCCGAGATCCTGCGCGCGATGCAGGCGCAGATCACGGCGGAGCGCGAAAAGCGCGCCGTCATCGCGACGTCCGAGGGACGCCGGCAGGAGCAGATCAACATTGCTCAAGGCGCGCGCGAAGCGGCGATCGCGCAATCGGAAGGCGAGAAGCAGGCGGAGATCAACAACGCGCAAGGCCAGGCGGCGGCGATCCTCGCGATCGCCGAGGCCAATGCCAAGGCGATTCGCCAGGTAGCCGAAGCGATCGCCGCGCCGGGTGGCGTCGGCGCAGTCAACCTGAAAGTCGCCGAGCAGTACATCGCGCAGTTCGGCAACCTGGCGAAGACGACCAACACGCTGATCCTGCCCGCGAACGCCGGCGACGTCGCCGGAATGATCGCCACGGCAATGTCGGTCGTGAAGGCCACATGACCCCGCGTTTCACCCAACCGATGTTCACGGGAATTTTCTGACATGGAAATCTCCGGCAGCGCGTTCATCGTCACCGGCGGTGCGTCGGGCCTCGGCGCCGCATCGGCTCGCATGCTCGCCGCCCACGGCGGGCGCGTCGTGATCGCGGATCTCAGCGACGACGACGGTCGGAAGCTCGCGAACGAACTGGGTGACGCAGCGCGCTTCGTGCATACGGACGTCACCGACGAGGCGAGCGGCCGCGCGGCCGTCGAGGCCGCCGTGCAGGCGTTCGGCAGCGTGCAGGGACTCGTCAACTGCGCCGGCATCGTTCACGGCGAAAAGGTCGTCGGCAAGGACGGCCCGCATTCGCTCGCGGGATTCGTGCGAGCGGTCAACATCAACCTGATCGGCACGTTCAATCTGCTGCGACTCGCGGCGGAGGCGATGACCCGCAACGAACCGAACGACGAAGGCGAACGCGGCGTCATCGTCAACACCGCATCGGTGGCCGCGTTCGACGGACAGATCGGCCAGGCGGCGTACAGCGCGTCGAAGGCGGGAGTCGTCGGCATGACGCTGCCGATCGCGCGCGAACTGGCGCGCGTCGGCGTTCGCGTGATGACGATCTCGCCGGGCATTTTCGAAACGCCGATGATGGCGAGCCTCACACCGGACGTGCAGCAGGCGCTCGGCAAGATGGTCCCGGTCCCGCCACGACTCGGACGTCCCGCGGAGTTCGCGTCGCTCGTGCGGGAAATCATCGGCAATGCGATGTTGAACGGCGAAGTCATCCGGCTCGACGGCGCGATCCGGATGGCAGCGAAGTAGCTTTCACCGCAGCGCCGCGACGCACAGACGCGGCACGCGCTGCAAGGTCTCCGTGAGCGCGAAGCGCGCGTAGTCGCGGTAATCGGCGTCGCCGGCGAGCACGTCCATGTGCTTCAGCACCATCCGGCGATTGCCGTTCAGCGCGCGCAGGAACAACGCGCGGGTCGTGCGCGAAAAAACCAGCCGGCGCAAAAGCCGAACGTCGCGAAATGACCCGACGATGCAACGGTAACGCGGCAGATAGAAGGCAAGTGCGCGCGACGGTGCCTTCGCACGCGCCGCGTCGACGATCGCCTGCGCCGCGTACGCACCGCTCTGCACGGCAAACGCGATTCCTTCGCCGGTGAGCGGTTCGACGAGACCCGCGGCATCGCCCGCGAGCAGCGTCGAACCGTGTCCCGGACGCGCGACGAAATTGCCGAACGGTATCGGGCTTCCGCAGGGTTCCTGCGCTGGAACGCGTCCGAGCGCCGTCGTCGCGAATTCGCGAAAGCGGGAGCGCATGTCGCCATTTTCGGCCGCCAGCCCGCCGATGCCGACGGTGAGCGTCGCGCGCTTGGGAAAGATCCACGCGTAGCCCCATTCGACGAGCCCGAAGTAGATTTCCGGATCGCGGACGTCGCGCCCGGCGGCCTCCCTCGGCACTTCCGTCTCGAGGCCCACGGCGAAGCCGGTGCGATCGATCGCCACGCCAACGAGCTTGCGGATGCGGCTCGACGCGCCATCGGCGCCGATGACGAACGGCGCCGACAGCACGCGACCGTCGGCGAGTTCCACCGCATGCTCCACCGGATCGACGGCCGTGACCGCACATTCCTCGATCAGCTGTGCGCCGCGACGCGCCGCGAGCGACGCCAGATGCGCATCGAACGATCGCCGCGACGTGAAGTGCAGCGGCTTGTACGCATCGACCCGCACGAGCGGACGATCGCGGTCGAACACTGCGGCGCCGGTCGACGTCACTTCGATCGGCAGGTCGCTGTCCTCACCGAAGACCGCTCGAAGCGCGCGCACGCTGCGCTCGCTCAACAAACCGCCGCACAGCTTGTCGCGAGGAAAGCGGGCCTTGTCGATGAGCGCGACGCGCAGGCCCGCCGTCGCGAGCACCGCGGCGGCCGACGACCCGGCCGGCCCGGCGCCCGCAATCACCACATCGAAGGTGCTGGACGTGGTCGGCACTGGACAATTCGCGCGGTTGTCGTTATGAAGATGCGCCTGCAGGCCACCGCTGGCGGTTCGCGCATCGTAAATCAAAGCACGGAGAAGCGTCGTGGGGGAGCACGTGGATCTGCTGTCGAGCGTCGGGATTTCGATTTCCGTCGCTGCCGCACTGGCCTTCGTCGGCAACTGGATTCGTCAGCCGCTGTTGCTCGCGTATCTGCTGGCGGGCGTATTGATCGGGCCGCGGATCGGCTTCGGGCTGATAAGCGACCAGGCGAGCATCGAGACGGTGTCGGAGATCGGCCTGATCCTGCTCCTGTTCATCATCGGCCTCGAACTCGACCTGAAGAAGCTCCTCGCTGCGGGCAAGCCGGTCCTCGTCACCGGCGTATTGCAGTTCCCGCTGTGCGTCGCTCTCGGGCTCGCGTTCTTCATTCCGTTCGGTTTCCGCATGAGTGGCGGCGATTTCGGCTTGCTGTACCTCGCCGTGTGCCTCGCGATCAGCAGCACGATGATCGTCGTCAAGCTGCTCTACGACAAGTTCGAGCTCGACACGCTGCCCGGACGCATCACGCTCGGCGTGCTGATCTTCCAGGATGTCTGGGCGATCGTCGTGCTCGGGATCCAGCCGAACCTTCTGAATCCCCAGTTCGGCAAGCTTCTTGGCTCGCTGGCGAGCGGCGTACTGCTCGTCGCGGTGACGCTCGTCATCAGCAAGACGGTGTTGCCGCGGCTCTTTCGATCCGTTGCGAAGCTGCCGGAACTCGTGCTGATCGGCTCGCTCGCCTGGTGCTTCATCGTGTGTGCTGCCGCGAACGCCGTGGGCCTGTCGCGCGAAATGGGCGCGCTGATCGCCGGTGTCGCCATTTCGACGTTCCCGTACAACCTCGACGTCGTCGCGAAGGTCGTCAGCATCCGCGATTTTTTCGTGACGCTGTTCTTCGTCGCGCTCGGCATGCAGATTCCGATGCCGACGCCCGCGTTGATCGGCATGGCGCTCCTCGCGTCGGCGTTTCTGATCGCGAGTCGCTTCGTCGTCGTGTTTCCGATTCTCCGCGCGTTGCGGCAGGGCCATCGCGCGAGCCTGCTGCCGGCGATCAACCTCGCGCAGATGAGCGAATTCTCGATGGTGATCGCGGCGATCGGTCTTGGCTACCAGCACATCGACCAGCGCACGGTGAGCCTGCTGATCTTCGTGTTCGCGATCACGTCGGTCACGTCGACGTACCTGATCGGCTCCAGCCATCCGCTGCAGGAGCGGCTTGCCGCGTGGCTGCGCAAGGCCGGCATCAAGGATCTGGACGACGGCCGCAGGACGGACACCGAGAAATCCGCGCTGGCCGGCAAGGACGTCGTGCTGCTCGGCTTCTTCACCGAAGCGAGCGCCCTCGTGCACGAATACGAGATGGCGCAGCACCCGCTGCTCGACCGGCTCCTCGTCATCGACTTCAATCCCGACGTGCACGCCGAGCTCACGCGGCGCGGCATCGCGTGCAAGTACGGCGACGTCGCGAGCATGCAAACGCTGCATCACGCCGAAGTGCACGATGCGAAGCTCGTCGTTTCGACGATTCCCGATACGATCCTCAAGGGGACGAGCAATCTGCGCCTGCTGCAACAGGCGCGCCGCCTCTGCCCGCACGCGAGCGTCGTCGTCACGGCCAGCCGCGCCGCGTCGGCGCTCGAACTCTACGACGCGGGCGCCGATTTCGTGTTCGTCTCGCGTTTGCATTCCGCTGCGCAGATGGCGGCGATCCTCGAGCAGGGACTCGCCGACGGTTTTGCGGACCTGCGCGCGGACGAGATCGCGCGCCTCCGGGTGCGCGACGAAGTGCTGAAATGATGGCCGCCGGTCAGTCGCGGCGGATCAGCGCGATCGCCGCGGCGATCATCCCGGCGAAGAAGACAAACGTCCAGCCGGCGATCGACAGGCCGAGAAACACCCAGCCCTTTTCCGCGCATTCGCCGCTGCCTTCGAGCACGCGCCGGAGGACGTCCACGAACGGCATCGTGTTCATCATGTAGTCGAGGCCCATGCCGCACGCCGGCACCTGGTCCTTCGGCAACGCCTGGAGCCAGATCTGCCGCGCAGCGAATGCGGCGCCGAGGCCGGCGGCGATCAGCGTCAGCACCGCGTAGAAAGCCGCACCGGTGCGGCCCGGATTGTGGATCGCGGCGATCAGGAAGACGACGCCGACGGCAGACACCGCGACGCGCTGGAACATGCACAACGGGCAGGGCTCGAGCCCTTCGCCGTACTGCAGCCAGAGCGCCCACGCCATCAATCCTGCACACACGAGAAAGCCGAGGACGTAGGCCGGCCGCCGGCGCGGCAAGAGGATCAGCGCCAGCGACGCAACGCCGAGCGACATCACCGACACGCGATACACGGCCTGCGACAGCGAGGGCTGCGCGCCGAACCAGCGCAGCAGGAATTCCTGCGCGAGGAGCGCGAGGCACAGGAACAGCGCGGCCCACGGCCACGGAATTGCCGCATAACGATTCATCGTTGTGACTGCTCCAGCGCCTGGTCGAGGTCCCACAGGATGTCGTCGAGCGACTCGAGGCCCACCGACAGCCGGATCATTTCGGGCGACACGCCGGCGGCGCGCTGCTCGTCTTCGTCGAGCTGTCGATGCGTCGTCGACGCCGGGTGGATGATCAGCGTCTTCGCGTCGCCGACATTCGCAAGATGCGACAGGAACTGCACCGCCTCGATGCAGCGTACGCCGGCCGGTGCGCCGCCTTTCACGCCGAAGGTCAGGATGCCGCCGCCTCCGCGAGGCAGGTAGCGCTGCGCCATCGCGCGTCCGGGATTCCCCGCGAGCAGCGGATAGTTGACCCAGGCGACGGCCGGATGCCGCGCCAGGTGCTCGGCGACGGCGAGCGCCGATTCGCTGTGCCGCGGCATGCGCAGATGGAGTGTTTCGATGCCTTGCATCAGCAGGAACGCCGACAACGGCGACAGCGTCGGTCCCAGCGTGCGCATCGTTTCCATGCGCGCCTTCATCGTGAAGCCGAAGTCGCCGAACGTTTCGTGAAAAACGACGCCGTGATAACCACGCGACGGTTCGGTCATCTGCGGAAAGTTACCGTTGTCCCACGGAAACTTGCCCGATTCGACGAGGATGCCGCCCATTGTGGTGCCGTGCCCGCCCAGGTACTTGGTCAGCGAATGGACGACGAGATCGGCGCCGTGCTCGAACGGCCGGCACAGGTAAGGCGACGCGAGCGTGTTGTCGATGAGGAGCGGAATCCCGGCGCCGTGCGCGATGTCGGCAAGCGCGCGGATGTCGGGAACGTTGAGTTGCGGATTGCCGATCGTTTCGGCGTACAGGCATTTCGTCGCCGGCTCGAGCGCGCGACGAAAGCTTTCGGGATCATCCGCGTCGACGAACGTCGCGCGGATGCCGAACTGCTCGAACGTCACCGCAAGCTGCGAATACGATCCGCCGTACAGCGAGCGTGCCGCGACGATGTGATCGCCGGCGCGCGCCAGCGTGAGAAAGGCGAGCATCTGCGCGGCCATGCCCGTCGCCGCGGCGAGCGCTGCACGACCGCCTTCCAGTGCGGCGACACGCTCCTCGAGCGCAGCGACCGTCGGATTCGAGATCCGCGAGTAGACGTTCCCAAACGTCTGCAGGTTGAACAGCGACGCCGCATGATCGGCGTCGTCGAAGACGAACGACGTCGTCTGGTAGATCGGCAACGCGCGTGCGCCGGTCTGCGCGTCCGGGATCTGGCCGGCGTGCAGGCACAGCGTGTCGAAGCCGAACGTGTGATCGGGCATGAACGGGCGATGGGGCGCGGCGGATGGAAACCGCGATTATGGAAGAAATCGTGCTGGAACGCGGTCGCCCCGCTGCGGCGGGGCGCAACGCGTCATCGCAGCGACCCGCGGGCGCCTGCTACACGCGATCAGAGATGCGGATCGGTCGCCGCTCGATGGTCACGACCGGCCCGACGGTGCGCCGTGGTTGGCATCGGCGCGCGACCCGGCAAGACCGGCACGGCGCGCAGAAATCACGCCGGTATTCACGCCAGCCCAGTTGAGACCCCCCAGAATTCGAGCGTGCTCGATTTTCACGCAGCGGTTCATGACGACGTCGAGGCCCGCCGCTGCGGCACGTTCCGCCGCTTCCTGGTTGACGATTCCAAGCTGCATCCACAAGACGTTGGCGCCGATGGCGACCGCGTCATCCGCGATGGGGCCGATTTCGGAGGCTTTACGGAAGCAGTCGACAAGATCCACGTGGTGTGGAATCGAACGGAGGTCGGGATAGCACTTCTCTCCCAGGACTTCGGGGTATCGCGGGTTCACCGGAATGATCCGGTACCCGTGATCTTTCATGTATTTCGCCGCGAAGTAGCTCGGGCGATGCCACTGGGCAGACAGGCCGACGACCGCCAGCGTGCGCGTTCGCAGAAGAATGCGACGGACGCCGGCGATGTCGTCGATGATGGGCAATGCGTTTTACCGCCGATCGCCCCAGTTCGGCCGGCCGCTGTACGGATAGTCGTTCGAGATGCGGCGTCCCGATGAAACCTTGTTGTCGAGCGCCCATCCGAGCTGCGGATAGTCCCCGGGTCCGAACGTCCTGCACCGCCCTTGGAACTGTGCGTCGCTGCAGAATATCCAGTATCCGCGCCCGACGTGCAACGATTGCGCGCGGTCATTGAAGCCGGTGTTCGCAAGATCCGGCAGGTAATCGCCGTCGATCACGAAGCGCTGGCCCCGCAAGTCGGGATTCGAGAACAGCACGGCATCCGGGCCGCCTCCGCGACGACCACGCCCTCGACGGTCGCGCTCGTATTGCACGGGTGCCCATGAGCGGCTGTTGGCGACCACACCGTCATTTGGCTGAAAGACGGACGTGGCTGGGGTCGGCTGTGAAGGTTCTGCATATACGGGAGCGGCCAATACACCCGGGAGGGCCAAGCCGGCCAATGCAACGATCAACAGTTTACTTTTCATCAGCTGTTTCTCCGTCGGACGGACGCAATGGCGCGCCCGGAAGTCGATGCTAGGCGCCGTTCGCGCACTCGGAAAATCGGCGGAGTTCCGATGCTCGCGTCGGCTTGCTCCTACGTCGCGTCAACCGGCGCGAGCGAGGTCGAAGGTGCCTTGTGCGGTTCGTCGGGCACCCACCCGTGAACAACGAGCATCACGGCAAATCCGATGACATAGGCGAGCGCGACATGCCACCCCGCACGCAGCCAGGCGAAGACCGATTTGGCTTCGGGGAACAGGTTGGTCAGCGCAACGCCCGCCGACGATCCGAACCAGATCATCGAGCCGCCGAAGCCGACCGCGTAGGCAACGAATCCCCAGTCGTAGCCGCCCTGCTTCAGCGCCAGCGCCGTCAGGGGAATGTTGTCGAACACCGCGGAGATGAAGCCGAGACCGAGCGCGACGCGCCACGACGCATCGGGCAGCTTGTGCACGGGCATCATCGATGCGGCGAGCACGAGGGACAGCAGGAATATCGAGCCCTTGAATGCGCCGGGCAACTCGCTCCACTCGGGGCGGCGCAGCGGCACGCACAGCAGCAGGGCGACCCATACGGCCGCGCCGATGAATGGGAAGCGATCGGACCACGCGTTGAATTTCACATTGACGACGACGTTGACGGCGATCGCGGTCACCAGGATGAACGCAACGATGAACACGCGAACGCTGTCGATGCGGATGGTGGACGTCGTGTCCCTGACGATCGGCGAATAGCGTTGCTGCTGGATCGCGGCCGGTATGCCGAAGATCAGCATTGCAACCGACGCGGCGATATACGCTTCGACGACCGACAGCGGCGACACGCCGTCGATCCACATCATCGTCGTCGTCGTGTCGCCGACGACGCTGCCCGATCCACCGGCGTTCGACGCGGCGACGATCGCCGCGAGAAATCCGATGTGCACCTTGTGCCGGAAAACGACACCCGCGATGGTCCCGCCGATCAGCGCCGCGGCGATGTTGTCCAGAAAGGACGACAGCACGAAGATCATCACGAGCAGAACGAACGCGCCTTTCCAGTCGTCGGGGAGAAGCCGAGGCAGCCATGCGGGAACATTGCTCGCCTCGAAATGCTTCGACAACAGCGCGAAGCCGAGCAGGAGGCCTAACAGGTTTGTGAGCAGCACCCACTCGTGCCCGAGATGCGCGCCGAGGCCGGAAATGCCCGCGCCTTCGGCGAACGGCGAGAACAGCACCTTGAACAGCGTGATCACCGCCAGGCCGGTCATGGCGACTTTAAGCGTGTGATGGTGGAACAGCGCGACGCCGAGCAGCGTCAGCGCAAACAGCACGAAGTCGATCGGAACGCTGGCGATCGCCGGCGGTTCGGGCGGACCGCCCGTCGCCGCGTACACCGCTACGGGAAGAAGCGACGCGGCGAGGAACAGCGCGGGCTGCGCCAGGTGGGGACGCAGCATCGACACGGGTGGCATCGACATCTCGCAGAAAGTGGGTAGTGACGGGCGACGACGTGGAGGCAGCCCGGGCCGCGACGCCTTGCCGGCCAGCTGCCGTCCGGCGTTTTTTGGTGACGCGGATTGTAACCGCCCGTCGGCCGGCGCCTGGTGCCCGAAATCGGGCCGGCCGTCACTCAAGTACGTAGCCATTGGGCCCGATCCTTGCTTTTTACGTGGCCACGCGAGGCATCAAGGCGCGGGCGGCACGCGAGCGGCGGGGGGAGCTGCCCGCAACGCGCCGCCTGGCACACCTTCGGCGCCATCGAACACGCAACGAACGCAAGGCGCAATGGCTCTGACCCGCTCGATCAGTCGCTTGGATCTCGCACCGATGCCGCAGACGGTGGGGGACTCCGTCGGCATGGAGCGTGGCCCGCTGCTGGCGTTGTCGCAGCGAAAGCTGAATGCGCTCGGCACGCCGGTCGCTTACGTTGATCGCAACCAGCGCTATCGCTTCGTCAACAAGGCGCTGCTCGAGTGGTTCGGCAAGCGCGCCGACGAGGTGCTTGGCCGCGAGATCATCGAGGTGATGGGGCGCGAGGGTTATCAGCTCTATCGCGCGTACATCGAGGCCGCGCTCGGTGGCGAGAAGACCGGTTACGAATGGCAGCTCGCGCTGCCCGGACGCCAGCCGTTGTGGATGCGCGTCGACTACTACCCCGATCGCAACCAGCAGGGACACATCCGCGGTTTTCTCGCGACGTACAGCGACGTTGATCACGTGAAGCGGCTCGAGCTCGAAGCGGGCCAGCGCGAACACCGGCTGCGCCTAGTTACCGACAGCGTTGGCCTGCCGATCCTGCACTTCGATCGCCAGTTGCGACTGCGTTTCGCGAACAAGCCGTTCGCCGACTGGATCGGCGCCCCGGCCGAGGATCTGCTCGGGCACACGCTGAGCGATTTCCTGCCGTCCGATGCGCTGACCGAAATGCAGGGTTACATCGAGCGCGCGTTCGCCGGTGCAACCGTCGCGTACGAGCGGCGGGAACGGCGTGCGTCGGGCGAGCTGCGCTGGGTGCGCGTCACGCTGTTTCCCGATCGCGAGATGGGCGGTCGCGTCGGCGGCGCGTTCGTCGTGTGGAACGACATCGAGGACGACGTCCGCGTCCGCGACGCGCTGAAATCGCAGCAGTCGCAGTTGCGCCTGTTCGCCGACAACATCCCGGGTCCGATCGCGTACCTCGACAAGAGCCTGCATTACACGTTCGTCAATCAGGCGTTCGCAAACTGGGTGTGCAAGCCGCAGGACGAAATCTACGGCAAGACGCCGTTCGAGGTGATGGCGTCCGACGTTGCCGCGTTCCTGCGGCCGGTGCTGAAGCGTGCGCAGGCCGGCGAGCACGTCGAGTACGAGCGCATCGGCCAGAACGCCAACGGGCAGCGGCGGTGGATGCACGGGCGCATGGCACCCGATCTCGACTCGACCGGGAAGGTGCGCGGGCTGTACTGCACCGAATACGACATCCACGACCTGAAGCAGACCGAGCAGGAGCTCGCGGCGCGCGAAAAGCAGCTGCGGCTTTTTACCGACAACATCCCCGAGCCGGTCGTTTATCTCGATGCCGAGCGGCGCTACGTGTTCGTCAACGAAGCGTTCCTCGACCTGTACGGCCTGGCGCGTGAAGAAGTGCTCGGCAAGAAGCCCGAGGACGTCCTCGGCGTCGAAGGTTCGCAGGCGCTGACGCCGGATCGCGATCGCGCCAAACGCAACGAGGCGATGACGTACGAACGCGTCGTCATGGACGTCGTTGGACGCGAGCACTGGATCCGCGCCCGCTGCGTGCCCGACCTCAATTTCGACGGCTCCGTGCGTGGCGAGTACGTCGTCGGCCACGACATCACCGACCTCAAGCTTGCGCAGGACACGTTGGCCGCGCGCGAGTCGCAGTTGCGCGCGATCATGGACGGCGTGCCGGCGCCGGTCGCGTACATCGATCGCGACGAGCGCTGTCATTACGTCAACCGCACGTTTCTCCAGTATTTTGGGCTGACGGTCGAGCAGGTCGGTTACCTGCGCTTGCGAGAGGTCGTCGGCCAGGGCATCTACGAAAGCGCGCAAGCGATGCTTTCACGCGCGCTGCAGGGCGAATCGACGGCGTTCGACCGGCTCGTTCCGGGCGCGAACGGCGCGCGACGCTGGATGACCATTCGCGTGGTGCCCGACGTCGGGCCGTCGGGCGACGTGCACGGCGCGTTCGTGCTGATGAACGACATCCACGGCCTCAAGCAGGCGCAGGAGGCCTTGCGCGCGTCCGAAGGCGAGCTGCGGCTCATCATGGACAACGTGCCGGCGCGCGTGTCGTACATCGATAGAGAGTATCGCTACCGCTTCCTGAACGGTCACAACGAGCGCTGGCTCGGCGCGAGCCGTAACGATCTTACCGGCCGGCCCATCTCGGACATCGCCGGGACTGCGCGCTTCGAGCTGCTGCGGCCGTTGCTCGACCGCGTGCTCGCGGGCGAGGTGGTGTCGACGGAACTCAAGCTGCCGCAACCGTCGGGCGAGCTGCAATGGGAGGCGATTCACTACGCACCGCACCGCGACAACGAAAGCAACGTCATCGGCATCTACGCCGTGCACACCGACATCCACGACCAGAAGAAGAACGAGGATGCGTTGCGCCGCGCGAACTGGATGCTGTCGTCGCACATCAGCAATACGCCGCTCGCCGTGCTCGAATGGGATCGCGACCTGAAGCTCGTTCGCTGGTCGCCGCAAGCGGAGGTGATCTTCGGGTGGGATGACAAGACCGTCCTCGGCATGCCGATCACGCATAACCCGCTGCTGCACGAAGACGACAGCGAAGCGATGGTCGGGCTGATCAACCGGCTCTTGGCGGGTCACGAACCGCGCGAAACCGCGCTGACGCGCAATTACACCAAGGACGGCAAGACGATCTGGTGCGAGTGGTACCACTCGGCGCTGGTCGGCGACGACGGCAAGGTCGTGTCGATCCTGTCGTTCGTGCAGGACGTCAGTTCACGCATCCAGGCGGAGGAGCGTCTGCAGTACATGGCGACGCGCGACGCACTGACCGGGCTGCCTAACCGCCTGATGCTGCACGAGCGCCTGACGCAGGCGATCGCGCACGCGCGCCGGACGGCGCGACGGGTCGGCGTGCTGTTCATCGATCTCGACCGTTTCAAGAACGTCAACGACACGCTGGGTCACCGGATCGGCGATGAGCTGCTGAAGCATGTGACGCGCGCGCTCGCCGATTCGCTGCGCGAAACGGACCTGCTCGCGCGCCTCGGCGGCGACGAGTTCATGGTGATCGTCGACGACTTCGACGAGCCGCAGGTGCTTGGGCGCATTGCCCAAAAGCTGCTGGATGCGATCGCGCAGCCGTTCCGCATCGAGGAGCACGACATCTACGTGACATCGTCGATCGGCATCTCGGTGTTCCCGGACGACTCCGACGACCCCGAAGAGTTGATGAAGCACGCGGACGTCGCGATGTACCGGTCGAAGGAGCTCGGCCGCAACACCTACCAGTTCCTCGACGCGGACCTCGCCGAGCGGAGGCTTCGGCAGCACACGCTCGAAACGGCGCTGCGCGGCGCGCTCAAGGACAACGCCCTCAAGCTCCATTACCAGCCGGTCGTGCGCATCACCGATCGGGCGATCGTCGGCGCCGAGGCGCTTTTGCGCTGGACCGACCCGGACCATGGCGTCGTGCCGCCGCAGGTGTTCATTCCGCTGGCGGAGGAGTCGGGGCTCATTCACGCACTGGGCGACTGGGTGCTGAAGACGGCCGCGACGCAATGCGTGAAATGGCGCAAGGCCGGGATGCAGCTGACGATCTCGGTCAACCTGTCGGCCAAGCAGTTCTATCGCGAGGACCTCGCGCAGCGCATTACCGAAATCGTGCGCGGCGAAGGTTGCGAGCCGTCATGGCTCGAACTCGAGGTCACCGAAACCAGCCTGATGCACGACCTGGATGCGATTCGCAAGGTGCTGCATCAGCTTCGCGGCGAAGGCTTCACCGTGGCCATCGACGATTTCGGCACTGGCTATTCTTCGCTGACGCACTTGAAGCACTTTCCGATCGACACGCTGAAGATCGACATCTCGTTCATCGCCGACCTGGAAACCGATCCCGGTGACGCGGCGATCACCGAGGCGATCATCGGACTTGCGCGCGGCCTTGGTCTCAAGGTCGTCGCCGAGGGCGTCGGCACGCGGGCGCAGCTCGATTTTCTCGACGTCCGCGGCTGCCACTGCTTCCAAGGCTACTGGGTGAGCAAGCCGCTGCCGGCGAAGGAATTCGTGGACTTCGTGAAGAAGCGCCCGCAATGACTTTGCCTCGAAGTCATTTCAGCGTCCGCAGCCAGCCCTCGATCGCCTGCGCGACCTCGGTCCAGCCTGGCTCCAGCATCAGCATGTGCGCGAGGCCGGGCAGAATCGTCGCCTCCACGTTGTGATGCGTCGCCGTCGCCCTCACGTCGTCGGGTGACGAGATGAGATCGCCTTCGGCGCCCAGCACGAACAACGGCCGGTGATCCTTCATCGGCAACGCCCAGTGCAGGCGCAGCGACAGGTCGAACAGCGCGCGCGGTGACTCCGCGTTCAGGTGGCGTGCCGCTTCGGCCAGCACCTTCGCCGGGACGTCGGCGCTGAAATAGAAAGGCCGCAGGGCCTGCAGCACGTCCGACGACAGGCGCGACGGATCGACGCCGCCCATCTGCATCAGGTAGTCGGGATGCGATGCCGCGAGGCGGCTCGCGACCGGCAGCAATCCGATCGGCGGAATGGGCGCGAGCAGCGCCGCGCCGCGCACCGGCCGCTTGGCGACGATGCGCTCGATGATCGCGGCGCCCATCGAGTGCCCAATCAGCACCGGCGGCGTGTCGAGCGTCCCCGCGACATGTTCGACATCCGCTTCATAATCGCCGAGACCGGCGATGTACAGCGTATCGCCGCCGCCGCTCGCGCCGTGCCCGCGCAGGCTGAGTGCGTAAGCCGCGTAGCCGCGCGCGGCAAACCACGGGAGAAAATACGGTTCCCAGAACCACGCGTCGCAGTAGCCGCCGTGCACGAACAGAAGCGGCGGCTTGCGCGACTCGTTCGTCGGCAGTCGCTTGCGCACTTCGAGGCGTGACTCGGCCGGTAGCATTTGCAAACGAATTGAAGCGATGATCCGTTACGCGGGAAAAAAGGCCGGCATTGTGACAGACGCAGCAATTCCCACGCCGGCGTACGACGCGTCCTGCCGCCGCTGCGTGCGGCTCGCGCGCTTTCTCGATGAAGTGCGGACGGCGTATCCAACGTACCGCTGCCTCCCCGTCGCCCCCTTCGGCGATGCCGCCGCACGGCTCGTGATCGTCGGGCTCGCTCCCGGCATGCATGGTGCGAACGCGACCGGTCGACCGTTCACGGGCGATTTCGCAGGCATCCTGCTATACGAAACGCTGCACGCCTACGGCTATGCGTCGTCGCCGCTGTCGCGCACGCTCGACGATCCGCTTACGCTCGTCGACTGCCGCATCACCAACTCGGTCAAATGCCTGCCGCCGGAGAACAAACCAACCCCCGCGGAAGTGAAGATGTGCAACGATTACCTCGCGGCGGATCTCGCGACGCTCCTGCCGGGCGGAGTGCTGCTCGCCCTCGGCCGGATCGCCCATGATGCGGCGCTGGTCGCCCTGGGATTGCGGCGCAGCGAATACGGGTTTGCGCATCGCGCCCGCCACGTTCTTCCGACCGGCACGGTGCTGTTCGACAGCTACCACTGCAGCCGCTACAACACGAACACCGGCCGCCTGACGCCCGCGATGTTTCGTGCCGTGTTCGACGACATCGCGATCGAGCTGGGTCGCGAACGATCCCGCCCATGACCAAAGTGTCGCGATTGAACCGGCGCGTCGTCGATGCCGAGGCGACGTCAACGCAATTCGATGCGCGCGAACTGATTGCGTCGCTGCCGCACCTGCCTGGCGTCTACCGGATGTTCGACGCCGTCGGCGGCGCGCTTTACGTCGGCAAGGCGCGGGATCTCAAGAAACGCGTCGCGAGCTACTTCCAGAAGAGCGGGCACGAGCCGCGGATCGCCGCGATGATCGGACAGGTCGCCCGCGTCGAGACGACGGCCGTGCGTTCCGAAGGCGAGG
>DASSEA010000226.1:0-8595 GCA_035696805.1 Casimicrobiaceae bacterium | reverse complement strand
CCTGAACGAAGTCATGCAAGCGCTCCGCGCCGATCAGTGGCTCGCCAACCATTGCGACACCGGCGAGCCGGTGCGCGCGACGATCAGGCGGCAGATGCGCGAAGCGTTCCACGACGACAGCCCGACCTGGCAGGCGATGGCTTATGCGCAGGCGCGGGTGGCGGTGATGCAGGCGCTGCGCGGACTGAGCGCGCAAAAGTAGGTCAGACTCCACTGCGCGCAGGTGCGTTGCGACAACCGGGGTATGTTTTCTGCGCAAAGCCGAGTCTGACCCCACGCTTCAACGAGAGGAGCACTCATGCATATCCTGACTATGTTCATCGCAGCGACCACGTTGCTTCTCGCAGGCTGCCAGACGTGGGGACCGACGTGGAGCGAGGTCTCGGGCGACCGGTACCACCGCGTCGACCCCGACCGCCGTCCCGCCATCCTTCTGCGCGTCGGCGGCGAGTCGATCGGCTTCGTCAAGCCGTATCGCGTCGTGCCGGGCACGTATCGCGTCGCCGTGCAGGCGCCGCCGCACCACCGCTTCAGCGGCTCCGCGAAGGAATTTACGCTGACGATCGAGCCGTGCCGACGCTACTACATCAACGCGCAATTCGAGAACCGCACCGGTCCCGACTGGACGCCGGTGATCGACTACGTCGAACCCATCGCGGGATGCCGCACCGCAGTCGGCTGACGCCGCGAACGAGCATGTCGTCGCGGAGCGTGTCTCCGCTATAATCCGGCAACTTTTCGGGCCGCGTGCGAGCAAGCGCACGAAGCGCGGCGGCCCGACGCGCGCGTCCTTTTCCGAAGATCCCGTTTGCGCCTCACCCAGATCAAGCTTTCCGGCTTCAAGTCGTTCGTCGACCCGACGTCGATCGCCACGCCAGGCCAACTCGTCGGCATCGTCGGTCCGAATGGCTGCGGCAAGTCGAACGTCATCGATGCCGTTCGCTGGGTGCTCGGCGAATCGAAGGCGTCGGCGCTGCGCGGTGAATCGATGCAGGACGTCATCTTCAACGGCGCCGGCGACCGCAAGCCGATCGGTCGCGCTTCGGTCGAACTGTTCTTCGACAACAGCCAGGGGCGCATCGGCGGCCAGTGGGGCCAGTACGCCGAACTGTCGATCAAGCGGATGCTGACGCGCGACGGCGACTCGACGTATTACATCAACAACATCCCGGTTCGCCGCCGCGACATTCACGACCTGTTCCTCGGCACCGGCCTCGGTCCACGCGCCTACGCCATCATCGAACAAGGGATGATTTCGCGCGTCATCGAAGCCAAGCCCGAGGAACTTCGCATCTTTCTCGAGGAAGCGGCCGGCGTTTCGAAATACAAGGAGCGGCGCCGCGAAACGGAGGCCCGGCTGTCCGACACGCGCGAGCATCTGTCGCGCGTCGACGACATCCGCACCGAACTCGGCAACCAGCTGACGCGGCTCGAGGAGCAGGCAAAGATCGCCGCGCAATACCGCGAACTCGAGGAGCGCCACCGGCACGCGCAGCACCTGCAATGGCACGCGAAGGCGCAGGAAGCGGTGCGTGCGCGCGAACGCAGCACGGCGGAGATCGCGACGCTGACAATCGCGCTCGAGGCGCTGCAGGCAGACGTGCGCACGGCGGAAACCCGGCTCGTCGCCCTGCGCGATCAGCACTTTGCCGCCGGCGACGCCCTGCACGAAAAGCAGGGTGCGTTCTACGCGGCCAACGCCGAGGTGACGCGGCTCGAACAGCAGCTTGCGTTCGCGCGGGAGAACGAGACGCGGCTCACCGAACAGGTCGCGCAATTGGCCGAAGCAATCGGCGCACTCTCGGCGCAGCAAGGTGCTCTGGACGGCGAGCAGGCGTCGGCCGAGCAGGCGCTCGAGCAGGCATTGGCGGCGCGCACGCGAACCGCCGAGGACGAGGCGAATGCACAGGGGGCCCTGCCACCGATGGAAGCAGCGGTCGCGGATGCGCTGCGCGAATTCGGCGAGATTCAGCAGCAGATCGCGCTGACCGAGCAGAACGTCCGCGTCGCCGAAACGCGGCGTGACAGCGCGGCGCAGGCGCTGGCGCGGATCGTCGAGCGCCGCGAACGCCTGACGGCCGAACTGACATCGCTCGCCGCCCCGGCGAGTGACCCGGTGCGCGCCGTCGAAGAGCAGCTCGAGCAGGAAACCGCCGACCTCGCGGAGAAGCAGCAGCTGCAGGCCGAGCTGCAGGCGACCGTGCAGTCGCTGCAGGAGCGCCAGCGCACGTCCGCCGAAGGGTGGCAAAGCGCAAGCCAGCGGCTTGCCGATCTCGCCGCGCGCGCCGATGCGCTGGCGGCGTTGCAGGCCAGGATCGGCCACGGCAAAGACGTTGACGGGTGGCTATCCGCACGCGGGCTGACGCATGCCCGGCGGTTGTGGCAGGTGCTCGACATCGAGGCCGGCTGGGAAGACGCGCTCGAAGCGGTCCTGCGCGAGCGCCTGAATGCGCTGAACGTTCCCGCGCTCGACGAAGCGCTCGCCTGGGTCGGCGAGGCCGGACCCCCGGGCCGCGTGGCCGCGTACGCGGAAGCCGAGGGAACGCCGATTTCGATGGACGCGCCGGACGATGCGCTGGTCGCAAAAGTACGCAATGCCTCGGCGGGCGTTTCCCGCGTGCTCGCCGACGGGCTTTTCGGCGTGCGGTGCCGGCGCGATTTGGCGACGGCGCTCGCGGACCGCGCGTCACTTGCCGTAGGCCAGACGTTCGTGACGCCGGAAGGTCATCGGGTCAGCGCACAAAGCGTGCTGTTCTTCGCGCCGGACAACGAATTGCACGGCGTGCTCGCGCGGCAGCGCGAACTCGCCGAACTCGCGACGCTGATCGATGCAGCGCGCGCCATCGCCGACGCTTCCCGCAGCGCCCTTGACACCGTCGAGCGCGAACTCAAGGATCGCCAGACGACGTGGCATCAGGAAAGCCTAGCGCTCGCGTCGCAGCAGCGCCGCTGTCACGATCTCGAGCTCGAACTCGTGCAGTTGCGGCAGGCGGCCGAGGCGGCCGAGCGACGGCGCGCGCAGATTGCGCAGGAAACCGACGATCTCGCGAGCCAGCATGCACAGGGCACCGAGCAGCACGATGCGATCGCCGCCGAGATCGCCGACCTGCAATCGCGGCTACACGACGAGATGGCGCGGCGCGACGCGCTTCGCAGCGGCCGCAACGAAGCGGAAGTCGCCCTTGCGCGAAGCCGCGAGCACCTGCGCAATGCCGAGCGCGCCGCACAGGAAGCCGGGTTCGCCGAGCGCAGCTGCCGCGATCGGCTCGCAGAGCTCGCGCGTCGCCGCGAGGCGCTGGGTGTGCAGATAGGCCAGCAGCAGGCGCTGCTAGATCAGTTGACGAGCGAACGCGCGTCGATCGACTGGACACCGGTCGAAGAGGCATTGCAGCGACAGCTCGCTGCGCGCGGTGCAGCCGAGCAGACGCTGGCGGATGCGCGCAACCAGCAGGAGTCGCTGACCGCGGAGCTTCGTGCGAGCGACGAAGCGCGACTCGCAGCCGAGCAGAAGCTCGACCCGGCGCGTGTCAGGATCCAGGAGATGCAGCTCAAGGAGCAGGCGGCTCGACTCGCCGAGGAACAGTTTGCGGAGCAGCTCGCCGGCGCGAAGGCCGATGTCGCCGCGTTGCCCGACGCGCTCAAGGCATGGGGGAGCGCCCGCACGCTGCCGGCCGAAATCGAACGCCTTGCCAATGCGATCACCGACCTCGGCGCGGTCAATCTCGCCGCGCTCGACGAACTCGCGCAGACGAGCGAGCGCAAGACGTACCTCGACCGGCAGGCGGCCGATCTCACCGAAGCGATGACGACGCTCGAAACGGCGATCCGCCAGATCGATCGCGAGTCGCGCGAACTGCTGCAGCAGACGTTCGACATCGTCAACGACAACTTCGCGCGGCTCTTTCCGACGCTGTTCGGCGGCGGCCAGGCCAAGCTTCTGCTGACCGGCGAGGAGATCCTCGATTCCGGCGTGCAGGTGATTGCGCACCCGCCCGGCAAGCGCAACACGACGATCCACCAGCTTTCGGGTGGCGAGAAGGCGCTGACGGCGATTTCGCTGGTGTTCGCGCTGTTCCAATTGAACCCGGCCCCGTTCTGCCTGCTCGACGAGGTCGACGCGCCGCTCGACGAATCGAACACGCACCGGTTTTGCAGGATGGTGCAGGACATGTCGTCGGAATCGCAGTTCCTGTTCATCTCGCACAACAAGATCACGATGGAAATGGCGCACCAGCTGATTGGGATCACGATGCCCGATCCCGGCATATCGCGCGTCGTCGCCGTCGACATCGCCGAAGCGCTCGAGCTCGCTGCCGAAACCGAATTCGCGACCTGACACTGCCGTGAGCTCGCTGCAAATCGGACTGATCGTCGCCGGCGTCGTGCTGGTGGTGGCCGTGATCGTTTACAACCATTGGCAGGAGCGGCGCGTCCAACGCAATGCAGCCACGCTGCCGGAGCGCGATGCCGACCTGCGTATGTCGCGCGCGCAGCAACGCGTCGAACCGACACTCGGGACGCGCGATGTCGCGGCGCTGCCTTCGGGTGGCCAAGCGGCGGTTCGCGGAAACGCGGAGGGCGACAGCCCATTCGAAGTGCCGGGTGCGGTCATTCCACTGCCCGCGGACATGATCGACGACGCCGGCGCTGCGTCGGAGGTCCGCGACGCGAGAGCGCTCGTCGACAGCGCGTCGATCGCTTCGGCGGGACTTGGCGCAGCGCGGAGCGTCAGCGGGCGCGCCGCGCCGGTCCCCGATCATGAAATCGAGTGCCTGATCCCGCTGCAGCCGGCCGCGCCGGTCGCCGTCGGCGCACTCGGCGACGCGCTGCGTGCGCGGGTGGGAAAGCCGCTGCGCTGGTTTGGTCGAGCCGACGCGCGTTCGGACTGGCAAATGCTCGCCCCCGATACGGCGGGACGCTTTGCTGAAATCGTCGCGTGCCTGCTGCTCGCCGATCGCAACGGCGCCGCGACACGCGCGCAGGTCGACGCTTTCGTGCGTATCGTCGGGGACATCGCGCCGACGCTGCCTGCGCCGTTTACGCCGCCGGATATCGGCAGCGAGGTGACACGCGCAGAATCCCTCGATCGACTGTGCGCGGAACTCGACGTGCAGATCGGATTGACCGTGCAGAAGCCCGATCCCGGGTCCATCCCCGGGACCAGGCTCCGCGGCGTCGCCGAAGCGGCGGGGTTCCGGTTGGGGCCGGGTGGCCGGTTCGAATACATGCAGGAAGAAACGGGCGCCGTGCTGTATACGCTTCAGAACCTGCGACCCGATGCGTTCACGGCGGAGTCACTGCGCCTGACCGCGACCAACGGTGTCGTGTTCCTGCTCGATGTCGCGCGTTCCGCGGATCCCCCGCGCACGTTCGACCAGATGAAACTCGCCGCGAAGCGCATGGCAAAGACGCTCGGCGCGGAACTCGTCGACGACAACCAGCGGCCGCTCGACGACGCGGCGTTCGCGACGATCCGCGAGCAGGTGAGCGACGCCGCGGACGCGCTGCGCGCCGTTCACATCGAGCCCGGCAGTCCGCGCGCGCTGGCGCTCTTCAGTGCCTAGCGCGGCGCAACGGCGCCGCTGAAGTCCTCCATGGCTCCTGCGGTGCCGGCGTCGGTCGCGAAGCGCGTCGCGGCGCTGCGTGCGTCGATCGAAACGCACAACCGCAATTACTACGTGCTCGACCAGCCGACGATCAGCGACGCCGAGTACGACGCGCTCTATCGCGAACTCGAAGCGCTCGAGCGTCAACATCCGTCGCTCGTTACCGCCGATTCGCCGACGCAGCGCGTGGGCGGTGCGCCGCTCGTCGCGTTCGCGTCGGTCACGCATCGCGTACCGATGCTGTCCATCCGCACGGAGACCAATACGACACCCGAGGGAGCCGCGCAGTTCGATGCGCGCATCCGGCGCGATCTTGGCCTGGCGCCGGATGCGCCGCCCGTCGAATACAACGCCGAGCTCAAGTTCGATGGCCTCGCGATCAGCCTTCGCTACGAAGACGGCCGCCTCGCCGTCGCGGCGACGCGCGGCGACGGCGAAGTGGGCGAAGACGTCACGCGCAACATCCACACGATTCGCGCCATCCCGCTACGCTTCAAGGCGCGCAAACCGCCGAAGGTGCTCGAAGTTCGCGGCGAGGTCTACATGTCGCGCAAGGATTTTGCGCGACTCAACGCCCGGCAGGAGGCGGCAGGGCTTCGCACGTTCATCAATCCGCGCAACACCGCCGCGGGCGCCGTGCGCCAGCTCGATCCGGAGATGACGGCGCAGCGGCCACTGCGGTTTTTCGCCTACGGCATCGGCGAGGTGGGCGGTTTTGAGATGCCGCCGACGCATTCCGCAGTGCTCGACGCGCTGGCGGGATTCGGCCTGCCGGTGGATCCGCATCGCCGGGTGGCGCACGGCGCGGCGGAGCTGATCGCGTTCTACGACGAGGCGACGGCACGACGCGACGCGTTGCCCTTCGACATCGACGGCGTCGTGTACAAGGTCAACAGCCTGGCTTTGCAGCGCGAACTCGGATTCGTGACGCGCGAGCCGCGCTGGGCCGTCGCTCACAAGTTTCCGGCCCAAGAAATGCCGACGGTGCTGCAGGACATTGGCGTGCAGGTCGGCCGTACCGGTGCGATCACGCCAATCGCGCGACTCGCGCCGGTGTTCGTCGGCGGCGTCACGGTAACGAACGCGACGCTGCACAACGAAGACGAAATCCGGCGCAAGGACGTACGCATCGGCGACACCGTCATCGTGCGCCGCGCGGGCGATGTCATCCCCGAGATCGTCCGCGTTCTTCCCGAGCGCCGGCCCGCCGATGCGCGCGAATTCGTCATGCCGGTGCAATGCCCCGAATGCGGTTCGGCGATCGAGCGTCTGCCCGACGAGGCGGTAGCGCGCTGCACCGGTGGTTTGATCTGCCCCGCGCAGCGAAAGCAGGCGTTGCGGCATTTCGCGAGCCGCCATGCACTCGACATCGAAGGACTTGGCGAGAAGCTGATCGATCAGCTCGTCGACGCCGGTCAGGTGAAGACCGCCGCGGATATCTATCGGCTGACCTCCGCGGACCTCGCTGCATTGGAGCGGATGGCGGACAAGAGCGCGGCCAACGTCATCGCAGCGATCGCTGGCAGTCGCGAGACGACGCTCGCGCGCTTCATTTACGCGCTCGGCATCCGCCACGTCGGTGAAGCGACCGCGCGCGATCTTGCCGCGCACTTCGGCGCGCTTGCACCGCTCCTCGACGCGACGGAGGAACAGTTGCTCGAAGTGCGCGACGTAGGGCCGGTGCTCGCGGAAGCGATCCACGACTTCTTCAGCGAGCCGCACAATCGCGAGGTGATCGACGCGCTGGTTCGCGCCGGCGTACGCTGGAAGGAAGGGCCGCCGCAGCGCGCAGCCGCCGGGCCCCTTGTCGGGCGTACATTCGTGTTGACCGGGACGCTGCCGACCCTGTCGCGCGAAGATGCGAAGGCGCTGCTCGAGGCGGCGGGCGCCACGGTGACCGGCAGCGTTTCGAAGAAGACGGATTACGTGGTCGCCGGCGCCGATGCCGGCAGCAAGTTGACGAAAGCGCAGGCGCTCGGTATTGCGATCCTCGATGAAGCGGGCCTGCAGTCGATGCTAGGCAAATAACGGGAACGACATGAAAAAGATCACCAAGGCTGTATTTCCGGTGGCGGGCCTCGGCACGCGCTTTCTGCCGGTGACGAAGGCGAGTCCCAAGGAAATGCTGCCGGTCGTCGACAAGCCGTTGATTCAGTATGCCGTCGAGGAGGCGGCGGCGGCCGGCATCACCGACATGATCTTCATCACCGGGCGCAACAAACGCGCGATCGAGGACCACTTCGACAAGGCGTACGAGCTCGAAACGGAGCTGGCGCTGCGAAACAAGACGGCGCTGCTCGAACAGGTGCAGGCGGCCACGCCGCGCGGCATCAACTGCGTCTACATCCGCCAGAACGAGGCGCTGGGCCTGGGCCACGCCGTGCTTTGCGCGGAGCCGGTCGTCGTCGACGAACCGTTCGCCGTGCTGCTCGCCGACGATCTGATCGACGCCAGCGTGCCGGTGATGAAGCAGATGGTCGACCTCGCGTCGCGCGAAGGCGCGTCGACGATCGGCGTGATGAACGTGTCTCCGGAGGAAACCGCGAGCTACGGCATCGTCGAGGCCGAGCGCGAACCGGCGGGCGATCGCGTCGCACGCATCACGCGCATCGTCGAAAAGCCGAAGCCGGGGACGTCGTCGTCGACGCTTGCGGTGGTCGGCCGGTACGTGCTGTCGCCGCGCATCTTCCATCATCTGCGGACGATGCCGGCCGGCGCCGGCGGAGAGATCCAGTTGACCGACGGAATCGCCCGGCTGCTCGCAGAAGAACGGGTCGTCGCCTACGAATTCGAAGGCCGCCGCTACGATTGCGGCAGCAAGCTCGGCTACCTCGAAGCGACCGTCGATTTCGGGCTGAAACACGCCGAAGTCGGCGCGGCGTTCGCGCGCTTCCTCGCTGCCCGCAACCGTTGACGCGCTCGCTCGCCGGTCCGAGACTTTGGGGTCAGAGCAATAAGTCGACTTATTGCTCTGACCCCAAAGTCATTC
>DASSEA010000225.1:0-5733 GCA_035696805.1 Casimicrobiaceae bacterium | reverse complement strand
GCGCGCTTGCCCAGAGCGTTCCGCCACACGTCGAATCGGAGGCGGGCGCGGCGATCATCGTGGTCGCGCTCGCGGTGTCCGCGGTGCTCTATGCAATCGGGATTGTCCGGCTGTGGCGTGCTGCAGCGCCCGGACGCGGCGTGCGCATTCGCGAAGTCGGCTGTTTCGCCGCGGGATGGGGCGTGGTAGCCATCGCGCTGCTCGGCCCGATCGAGACGTGGGCGTCACGCTCGTTCGCCGCGCACATGGCGCAGCACGAGCTGTTGATGCTGGCCGCGGCGCCGGTGCTCGTGCTCGGGCGCCCGCTCGCCGTGTGGACGTGGGCACTGTCGCTCCATGCCCGAAACCGCGCGCGACGCATCGTCGCAACGCACGCGTGGCGTCGCGTCTGGCGCGCTGCGACGCGCCCGCTCGGCGGAACCTTGCTGCAGGCGATCGCGCTGCTGGCATGGCACGTCCCGGCGGCCTTTGATCGAGCCGCTGCGCATGCGGGATTGCACGCGCTGCAGCACGCGACGTTCCTTGCGACGGCGCTGTGTTTCTGGTGGGCGATGCGCGTGCCGGCGCAGCGTGCCGCAGGCGGCGGCGCCGTTGGCATCGTGTGTCTGTTCCTGACGATGATGGCGACGGGTGCGCTCGGCGCATTGCTGACGTTTGCGCCGGTCGCGTGGTATCACGCGTACGCAGGCTCGGCATTGCCTTGGGCGGCGTCCGCCCTCGAGGATCAGCAGGTGGGCGGGCTCGTGATGTGGATTCCCGGTGGCACCGTCTACGTTGTCGGTGCGCTCGTGATTGCGCGCGGCTTGCTCGCGCGTCGCGCCGAGGTCGCGGTGGCGCGGCCGCGAACGATCGCGGGGCTCGAAGCAGCGGGACTGCGATGAGGTCTCACGCGGCGCATGGGTCGCGCTGGATTCAGGGGGCAGTCGCCCTTTCCGTCGTCGTCGCGCTCGGCGGGTCGTTCCTGTCGGCGCTACGTGGAGCGCCGTCCGACACGCTGTACATCAAACTCGGCGATCTTCGTTCGCGCGCCGCTGAAGTGCGCGAGGTTGCGCACAACGCGCGCGCCGAACGACTGACGCCCACGTACGTCCGCGCACAGGCGGGCGAGCAGCTCGCGCCGCGCATCGAGAAGCTTCGCGACGACCTCGCGAGGTCGGAAAGCCGCAGCGAGCCCGGCGCTGCGGCGGCTCGCGCCGCAGCGGAACGGCTCCTTTCCGCGACGAAGGCTCTCGCCGAGCACGGCGACACGCCCCCTGCCGCAGCTTCGCTGGAAGCCGAGGCCGGCGCAGTTGTCGACGCGTTGTTGCAGCTCGAGCGGGCCGCGCGACCGCAATGACAGGCACTGCGCGACGCAATGTCAGTCACTGCGTGCCGCGTCGATCGCGCTGCAACCGGCGCGCCGCTCGCGACGACGGATCGCGTTGAGCGCGCATGAGCGGTTTTCTCGAACTGTTCCTCGGCATCCTGACCGCCATGGGCGGCTTCGTCGAGATCGGCGAGTTGACGTTCGCCGTCAACGCCGGGGCCAAATTCGGTTACGCGCTGCTGTGGGTCGCTGTCGTCGGCACGCTCGGCATCATCGTCTACGGCGAAATGGCCGGCCGCGTCGCTGCGGTACGCGGGCAGCCGGTGTTCAACCTGATCCGCGAGCGCGTGGGTTTCGACGCCGGTCTCGTCACGCTCATCGCGGCGACCGGCGTGAACGTGTTGACGTGCGCAGCCGAAATCGGCGGCGTTGCGCTGATCTGGCAATTGCTCGCCGGGTGGCCCTATCGCGTCCTCGTCGCAATCGCGTTCGTGTTCCTCACGCTCGCGATCTGGGCGCTGCCCTTCCAATGGATCGAGCGCGTGTTCGGTTTGGGCGGCCTGTTGCTGGTCATCTATCTCGTCGTTGCGATCACCGAAGGCCCGCAATGGGGTGACGTGGCAGCCGCCTTGTTGCCGAACCTGCCCAAGCTCGAGTCGCGACAGGAATATCTGCTGTACACGTATTACTGCGTCGCGCTCGTTTCGTCGATCATGCTGCCGTACGAGACGTACTTCTATTCGTCCGGCGCCATCGAGGACCGCTGGAAGCCGTCGGACATCGCACAGAACCGGATCATCGTGATCGTTGGTTTCGTGCTCGGCTCGGTGCTGTGCGCATCGCTCATCATGATCGGCACGCAGTTCTTCGGGCCGCGGCACGCCGAGCCACAGTTGCCCGGGCTCGTCGCCAACAGCGCCGCCGTCCAATACGGCGTCATCGGATTGCTGATCGCCGTCGGCGGAATGTTCTTCGCGTTCGCCGGCGCGGCGATCGAGACGGGCTTGTGTTCGGCGTACAACATCGCGCAGTTCTTCGGCTGGCCGTGGGGCAAGTTTCGGCCGCCGCGCGAGGCGTCGCGCTTCACCGTGTGCTGGATTGTCGTGTTCGCGCTCGCGACGCTCGTGATCCTGACCGGGGTCGACCCGGTGTCGGTCGTCGAGTATTCGATCGTGTTCTCGGTGGTCATTCTGCCGCTCACGTACCTGCCGCTGCTGGTCGTGTCGAGCGATGAGCGTCTGATGGGCAAGCACGTGAACGGGCCGCTCGCCAAGACGCTTGGATGGATTTACATGGGGATCACGACGATCGCGGCGCTGGCGGCGATCCCGCTGCTGGTATTGACGCACGGTGGACAGGGATGAGCGACGAATCGATTCACCTGCTGCGCGATGTCGTCGATCACGAAGTCGTCGACGTGCACCAATTACCGTGCGGAAGCGTTGACGATATCGAGGTCGAGCTCGATCCGCGGCGCGGTCTGCGCCCGGTCGCGTTGCTCATCGGGCCGGGCGCATGGCAGCGACGGTTGCCGGCCTGGATCGCTGCGATTGCGCGCCGGATCGCAGGCGACGCTCAAGTTCGCGTGCCGTGGTCCGAGATCGCGTACATCGGCGAGCGCGTCGCGCTTCGGCGAACGGCGGCCGAAGTCGGACTCGGCGGCGCCGATCGCGCACTGGGCGCGCGGATCGCGAAAATACCGGGCGCATGAATCATCGATTGTCGGAGCTCGGAAAGCTTCGCATCGTCCGTGACGACGGCACGGATGTCGGGCGTCTGATGGACGTGCGCGTACGCGCCAAACCGGGGCCGGTCGAGCGGGCGGAATCGATGCCCGTCGACGCGCTGCTGATTGGATCGACCGGATGGCTCGAACGCATCGGCCTGCAGCGGAGCAGCGGGCTCGAGATACCGCCCACGGCGATCGTCGCTGTCGAAAACGATCGCATCGTCATGCGAGCGGCGACGAAAGGCCGCGGACCGCCGCGATCGCGTACGAAGCGGCGCTGATGCGCGTGGTTCGCATCGAACGGCCTGAACGGACGCGAGCGCGCGATCGGTCAGGCCACCGGGCCACGCGTTGACCGGCGGCGCGCAGGTGCGTCGACGTGCGTGCTAGAGTTTTCGATTCACCTCCGCACCCAAGGCAGTGATTGCATGAACAGCATCGAATCCATGGCGGCGCTGGCCGCTTCGATCGAAGCGCCCGCGACCGTTCGCCATCCACGTTTGTTGCGTTGGGTGCGCGAAATCGCGACGCTGACCCGTCCATCGCGAATCTCGTGGTGCGACGGGAGCGCTGCCGAATACGATCGCCTGTGCGATGCGATGGTGGCGACGGGGACGTTGCATCGCCTCGATGCGACGCTGCGCCCGGGAAGTTTCCTCGCGCGCTCCGATCCGTCCGATGTCGCGCGGGTCGAGGATCGCACGTTCATCTGCAGCGAGCGAGAGGAGGACGCCGGTCCGACCAACAACTGGGTCGCCCCGCGCGAAATGCGACAGACGCTGCAGCAACTGTTCGACGGGTGCATGCGAGGTCGCACGATGTACGTGGTGCCGTTTTCGATGGGACCGCTCGGCAGCCCGATCGCGCATATCGGCGTCGAGATCACCGACAGTCCCTACGTCGTGGCGAGCATGCGCATCATGACGCGGATGGGCACGCCGGTTTACGACGCGCTCGGCGATTCCGGCGCATTCGTTCCTTGCCTGCATTCGGTGGGCGTGCCGCTCGCCGAGGGTGCGACCGACGTCGCGTGGCCATGCAATCCGTCGAACAAGTACATCGTGCATTTCCCGGAAGCGCGTGAAATCTGGAGCTTCGGCTCCGGATACGGCGGGAATGCGCTGCTGGGCAAGAAATGCCTGGCGTTGCGCATCGCGTCGGTGATGGGGCGCGACGAAGGCTGGCTCGCCGAGCACATGCTGATTCTCGGCGTGAAGTCGCCCGCGGGCGAACGGCGTTACGTCGCTGCGGCGTTCCCGAGTGCCTGCGGCAAGACGAATTTCGCGATGCTGATTCCGCCCGCGGGGTTCGAGGGCTGGCAGGTGACGACGATCGGCGACGACATTGCATGGATCAAGCCATCGGACGACGGAACGTTCCACGCCATCAATCCTGAGGCAGGCTATTTCGGCGTCGCGCCTGGCACGTCGTACGAATCCAATCCGAACGCCATGAACACGCTGCGCGCCAACGTGATCTTCACGAATGTCGCGCTCACCGACGACAACGACGTCTGGTGGGAAGGCATGACTGCAACCCCGCCCGCCCACTTGACCGATTGGCAGGGCAAGTCGTGGACCCCGGGATGCGGTCGACCTGCGGCGCACCCGAATGCGCGCTTCACCGTGTCGGCAACGCAATGTCCTTCGCTCGACCCGCACTGGGACGACCCCGCAGGCGTGCCGCTGTCGGCGCTGGTGTTCGGGGCGCGACGTTCCGACACGGTGCCGCTCGTCTCCGAAGCACGCAGCTGGGACGAGGGCGTTTACAAGGCGGCGACGATGGGCTCGGAAACCACCGCCGCGGCGAGCGGCGCCGTTGGCGAAGTTCGTCGCGATCCCTTCGCGATGCTGCCATTCTGTGGCTATCACATGGGTGATTACATCCAGCACTGGCTGGACATGGGCATGAAGGTGCAAAACCCCCCGCGAATCTTCAGCGTCAACTGGTTTCGCAAGGGCGACGACGGACGCTTCGTGTGGCCCGGCTTCGGGCAGAACATGCGCGTGCTCAAGTGGATCTTCGAGCGTTGCGCGGGACGCGCCGACGCGGTCGAAACGCCCCTCGGTTACGTTCCGCGCTACGACGACTTCGACTGGAACGGCAGCGATTTCGACCCGCGGCGATTCTCGAGCGTGATGCACGTCGATGTCGCGCAGTGGGAGCGCGAGCTGACATTGCACGACGCGTTCTTCGACCGGCTGGGCGCCAAGCGCCCGCGGGTGCTCATGAACGAAAGGGATCGGATGGCCGGACGGATGGCGATGTAGCCCGGACGCGTTGCGGTCATGTATCAACAACCCATTGAAAAGCAAGTTTTTCTTGGCTGACTCGTCCTAAGCCCCGGGGCGTCTTCCGGGCGGCCTCATCGCCGTCATCGCGCGGCTCGGTGACGCGGAAGCGAAAGCTTCTTTTCGAGCACTGGAGACGTGGCCCCGCCGCGGAGCGCGAATCGCCCCGTGTCGCACGTTTTGAGAATCCCTTCGATAGGTGCCTCGGAGACACTTCCGACCTCCGTCCGGCGCGGGAATTTAACGAAGCGCATCACCCAGACCTGGGTCACCAAGTGAATTAGACCCGCGTTGCGTGTTCGCCGCGTCGACGCGTTGCCCGCAATCGGTTCGCGCGGGGCGACCATGACGGATGCCGATACCTCGACCGCGCATGCGGGTGCAAAGTAGTCGGACTTGAGGTTTCA